>CALMKG010000398.1 GCA_937867175.1 uncultured Propionibacterium sp.
ATGAAGACCGTCTCGGCGCATCGAGTGACGACATCACGAGTGGTCTGGCGGCCACGCGCCGAGGCCGAGATGTCAAGAAAGGTGATCTCGTCTGCGCCCTGTTCGTTGTAGCGGGCGGCGAGTTCGACCGGGTCGCCGGCGTCGCGGAGGTTGGTGAAGTTGACGCCCTTGACGACGCGGCCGTCGGTGACGTCGAGACAAGGGATCACGCGAAAGGCGACAGTCACCCGACCAGCCTACCGGGATGGAGTACGGGTATCGCGGGCAGCTCAGGCATGGGGCCGGCGAAGTCAGACGTCCACGTGGTCGGTCGGTGTCGGCGCCAGCAGGCGCGCACGCTCGGCGGCTTCGAGCCCATCGGCCGCCCTGTGTCGCGCGAAGACCGCCACCGATCGGATGACTGCGGCCAGCAGTGGCGCGCCCAGGATCATTCCGATGATTCCGGCAACCGTTCCGCCGACGATCGTGGCCAGCAGTACCGCAATGGGGTGCATCTTGAGAGAGGTTCCCAGCGCCCAGGAACTGACCGCGCTCTGAATACCGCCGTTGGAGACCAGGATGGTGATCGCAATGATCAGTGCCGCCGAGGCACCACCGGAGCCGAAGGCGATCAGCACCGCGAACGCCCCGGCTATCCACGCCCCGACGAAGGGGATGAAGGAGGTGAAGAAGTACAGGATGAAGATCGGCACCGCCAGCGGGATCCGCAAGACCAACAGCGGCACCAGGAAGATCGGGGCGGTGATCAAGGCGGTGATGGCGGTGCCCTTGAAGTATCCCCGCAGGGATTGCTTCGCCACGCCGATCACCTCTTCCGACAGTCCGGGATCCAGTCGGGTCACCCGCGCCAGCCAAGCCGGGAATCCACGGGCGTCCCGAAGCACGAAGAACAGGAAGAAGACCGCGAAGAAGGAGCCCACCGCGAAGGAGACCGCCCCCGAAAAGGTACTCGACACCGCCCCCAAGGCCCCTTGACCGATCTTGGGCGCGTAGTTCTGGAATGCGATCCGTGCCTGCTCCAGCCACACCGAATCGATCTCCAGCGAACGCGCCCATTTCACCATGGACTGCCAGCCCACCAGCAGTTGATTGGAGATCTCCGGCAGTTGCTGGAGGAATCCGGACACCACGATCGCCACCGTGCCGGCCGCCAGCGCCAGTGCCACCACCAGCGCCGCAATGGACGCCAACAAGGGCTTCACCCCGCGGCGCTCCAAGGCTTCGACCAGGGGTTCAAGCACCGTGCCGAGGATCACCGCGATCACCAGTGGGATCACGATCCCGCTAACGGCGCCCAGCGCCAGGAGAATCACCACAATCAACCCGATGATCCCCAGCAACAGCCAACTGGTCAGGCCGACTCTCTGCAGCCGGGGCAGGTTGGCCCAGCGGGAATCACTTCGCTCGTCGCTCACGCCGCACGCTCCTTCGTCGGTCACCCGGCCATCCGTTCCGCGGACTCAGGATAGCGACTTCCGCAGCGGCCCACCCTCACTCCCGATCAGGGTCGAAGGCGACGATGTCGCGACGCATCGCACCTATCAGCTGCCGACACGTGCGGGTCAGCTCACCCACGCCCGGTGCCTGGGCGACCTGCCCGGCCAGGTCGACGACCTGGCGCACCCAGCGAACGAAATCCCCGGGGGACAGTTGGGTTCGCTGCAGCACGACGGCAAGCGGCAACCCGGACGCCCAGTCGAACGCGGCTTCCGCGAACCCGATTTCGGGTGGTGGAGACCGATCCACCCTGTTGTCTCGCTCCACCTCGCCCAGCCGGCGCCAGATCGCCCGCACCCGGCTTTGCGCGATCTCAGAGTCCCGGTCGGGCATCCGGTGCAGTTGGCCGGCGGAGGTTGGCCTTGCCTCATAGACCAGCGTGGACAGAACTGCCGCCAGTTGCGGTACGGTCAGGTCTTCGAAGACACCGTCCCGGATCGCTTCGGCAACCACCAGGTCGAGTTCGTTGTAGATGCGGGCCAGCATCGCGCCGGCCGGCGTCATCCGGTCGCCCGCCAGGTAGCCCAGGCCGTCCAGTACCCCGCAGATCCGGTCAAACCGGGTCGCGATCGACTGGCTTCGGGCTTGGGCCTTCGCACGCAGTTGGGTCTGGTCGCGGCCCAGCCGCAGCGCCTGCTCAGCCGCCCGGGCGTGTTCCTCACGGTCGGGGCAGTGGTGGCAGGGGTGTGCCTTCATCTCGGCGCGCAGCGAGTCGATCTGCGCTGCAAGCTCCTCGTCCGGACGCGGTCTACCGGCCCGTGCGGGCCTGTCTCCAATCGACTCCAGTCGTCCCGCCAACGAGTTGCCCAGCTGACGACGGTCCGCGGCTGAGTGCACGTCGAACTTCTTCGGCAACCGGACGCGCGAGACCGCCCGCAGCGGCTGGTTGACGTCGCGTTCACCGAGAGCGACGATCTGCCGTGCCGCGGTCATCACCAGCGGCCAGGGCGCCTGCTGGGTCCCGGTCTTGATCACCGCCGCCCAGCCTTGGTGCTTGCCGGCCGGCACCCAGACCACGTCGCCCGGCTCCAGCGCCACCAGCGAGTCGACCACTTCGGCCCGATGGTCGCGCTTGCGCAGCCGCGACAGCTCGGACTCCAGGTCGCGGATCTGGTCGCGCAGCTCGGCGTACTGGCGGAAGTCACCACGATCGCACTGCGCCTGCGCCCAGAGGCGGGCCGCCTGCTCGTCGTCACGGGTCGCTTTGCGGGCCATCACGACGACCCGCCGGTCGGTTTGGAACTGGGCGAAGCTCTGCTCCAACAGGGCCCGGGCGCGGACGCGTCCCACGGTGCCGACCAAGTTGACCGCCATGTTGTAGGTCGGCGCGAAGCTTGACCGCAACGGGTAGGTGCGCCGGGACGCCAGCCCGGCCAGCGCCCGGGGGTCGAGCCCGGGCCGCCAGAAGACGATCGCATGCCCCTCGACGTCGATGCCACGCCGCCCCGCGCGTCCGGTCAACTGGGTGAATTCGCCGGGGGTGATCTCGGCGTGGGTCTCGCCGTTGTACTTGACCAGCTTCTCGATCACCACGGTCTTGGCCGGCATGTTGATGCCCAGCGCCAGCGTCTCGGTGGCGAAGACGACTTTGATCAGGCCGTTGACGAACCCCTCCTCCACGATCGCCTTGAACGACGGCAACAGGCCCGCGTGGTGGGCCGCGATACCCCTGCCGAGCGCTTCGACGAAGGTCTCCCACTCCAGTGCCTGCCGGTCCGCCCGATCGAGCCGGCCTGCGTGCCGCTCGGCGATCTCCAACAGCCGCTGTCTCTCGACCGAAGTCGTAAGCCGCAGGTCTGAACCGAGCAGTTGCCGGACCGCCTGATCGCAGCCCTGCCGGCTGAAGACGAAGAAGATCGCGGGCAACAGGCCGCGTTGCGCTAGGACCTCGACTGCTGCGTCCCGGCGGGGCGGTCGCGCACCGGACGGCGACTGCTTGCCCCTGGCCCGGTCACCCGCCTCGATCCGGCTGCGCAGCGCACGCCCGCGCATCCGTCGCGAATCATCGCGAACCGTCCGGGAATCCTCCTTGGCCAGGCGCAGCAGGTCGGGGTTGACGCCCATGCCGTCCGCGAACAGGTCGTGAAGCCGGCGTCCCACGAGCACATGCTGGTAGAGCGGTACCGGACGACGCTCGCTGACCACCACCTCCACGTTGCCGCGCACCTCATCCAGCCACTCGCCGAACTCTTCGGCGTTACTCACCGTCGCCGACAGACAGACCAACTGGACCGACTCGGCCAGCCCGAGGATGACCTCCTCCCAGACCGCACCGCGGAAACGGTCGGCGAGATAGTGCACCTCATCCATCACCACGTACGACAACCCGGCCAGCATGTCCGAACCGGCGTAGATCATGTTGCGAAGTACCTCGGTCGTCATCACGACCAGTTGCGCCTCTGGGTTCACCGACGTGTCGCCGGTCAGCAGGCCCACCCGATCGGCCCCGTGCCGGGCCACCAGGTCGTGGTACTTCTGGTTGCTCAACGCCTTGATGGGTGTGGTGTAGAAGCACTTGGTTCCGCTCGCCAGCGCCAGCCAGCAGGCGAACTCCCCCACCACGGTCTTACCGGAACCAGTTGGGGCGGCCACCAGCACACCCTTGCCGTCGGCCAGTTGCCGACAAGCCACCACCTGGAAATCGTCGAAGGCAAAGTCGTAGCCAGCGGTGAATTCGGCCAGGGCGTCAGTCAGCAAATTCCTCACCCACCAAGATCTCCAGGACGTTGGGCTCGCAAGTCAGCCGGAGGGGTGCCTCCCCCAGCAGTTCGCCGTCGGCCATCGGCACCAGTCCGTCACCGTCCAAAAGCACCTCTCGGGCCCGGAAGAAGGTGATGGCCGGGTGGTCGACGAACTTGCCGCGATAGAGCAGCGGGAAGAGCCGCACCAGGGTCCAGCGGCTCACCGGCCCGATCAGCGTGACGTCGAGCAGGCCATCGGCGGGATCAGCCTGCGGACAGATGTGAACGCCGCCCCCGATGAATCCGGCGTTGCCGATGGCAGCCAGCACCGCAGGCATCTCGCGGTACTCGCCGTCGATGGTGAGCCGATAGTTGAGCGGCTTCAGTTGCGCCATCTCGAGGAGCACCGCCGAGGCATAGGACAACGAACCGAAGTTGAAGCG
>CALMKG010000399.1 GCA_937867175.1 uncultured Propionibacterium sp.
CGATTACCACCTGACGTGACTGCGAGACCGCTCCACGACCTTGTTGATGCGAACGGTCTGCTCACGGTCGCACCCGTACGAGCGGGCGAACCAGCTGTGATACGCCATGACTCTCCCAGTGCTGCCCAGCAGGGCGGTGCAGCAGCCGTCGTCGTCCATCTCGGGGGCATCCCGGGCCGACAAGTACATCGGCTCCAGGCCGGCACGCAGGAGCCTGAACTCAAGCGAGTAGTAGGGCTCGAAGTTGTCCAGTGCGGTGCCGTACGGCACATACCCCTCATCAAGTACCACCTGGATCCGCGGATAGGCAACCTTACCGTCCCAAACGCGCACCAGTTGACTGGGCCAGTGCCCTATCAGATCAGGCGCGAAGCGGTCAGACGTGTCGGCAGTGCGCTCGATCGCCTCACGCACGCGACGGACGTCAAAGAACGCCATGAACGGGTTGATCGCCACCGCGTTGTGGAACCGATGGCTGACGACGCCGCCGTCGGGCATCCCGGCGAATCCGTACCCACCTTCAATGAACGCCTCGAACGTTCGCTGCACCTCGTCCCAATCGACGATGAAGTTGTCTTCGTCGGTGTAAATGAGGTAATCCCAATCCTCTGGTAGCCGACGATGGAACAACTCACGGAAGGCACTCAACCCGTACACACCGGCCGCGCCGTTGATCACCTGGGGAGTTGGAAAGATCGGCTGCCAGAACTGTCGCGAGAGGCCCTGAAGCTCCCTGTCCAGGGTGTTCGTCGCCAGTCCGACACGATGGTCCCGGAAGAAGTCCCTGCGTCGCGCTCTCTTCTCGGCTGGGGAGGGGAGTTGTGGGGGAGGGATCGCGGCGCGCTTCTTGATCATCTGGTCGGGTGTCACCGAATGCCAAACACTGCCCGGATGGTCAAGGTGGAGCAGTTCTGACTCCACCCGCCAAGTGCCTCGTCCGGACACGAAGCTGCGGTTGTAGAGGTCGTCATCCTCCCCTCCCCAGCCCAGGAATCGCTGCTGGTCGTAACCGCCCAGCTGTTGGAAGAGCTTCGCGCTGCAGAACGTAATTCCGCCAACTGTGACGGCGTTCATGTGGCTCTCAAGGCCCTCGAGGGACCCGTGATGCGCTCGCCTGGACGCAATGAACTCGGCAGAGCTCTCGCCCTTGAGATAGTGGACTCTGCTGTGCGGGACGATGTACTTGTCGGGCAGCAGCAGAGCAAGGCTCTCCAAGGACGCCAGCAAACCGACCTCCGGGACGCAGTCCGCGTCCGCGAGGAGCAGGTGGGACGCCGTGGAGGTGGCCGCGCCCGCGTTGAATAGCAGCGACTTGTTGAACAGGTCCGGGTCACCTTCAACAACGAGGTGCTGATCGACGCCGGCATCGCTGGGCAGCCTGGTCGGACCGCCCTCCTCGATGAGAAGGATGTGCGCGGACGGCAGGTGCCGTCGGTAGTAGCCGATCGTGAAGATCAGGTTGCGGAGCCGTTCAGGAGCCCGGTGGCGAAAGGGAATAAGTATGTCGATCGACATGGAGACGGCGTCCGAGTTTGTCGGACCGGACTCGGGAAACCTGACCCGGCTCAGGGCCTGCCAAATATCTTGAGCGAAGGCTTGCACCTCACCCAGGCCATGGGCCGGGCCGCCGGCCAAGAGTCCGTCGATGCCCAAGAGCACGGCGCTCGGGCCTGAGCTTGCCGCCCAGCGGGCGGTGAGTTCATGATCCTGATCCAACAGAGCATTGCGTCGCGCCTCTGGTGGCAAAGCAGGCAGTTCGTCTCTGCTGCCCAGGACGCAGTGGACGCTCAGGTGCGGCAGGCCTGCGAGCAGGGCAGGGACACTGTTCAGCGCAGCCCGACCCTCGCT
>CALMKG010000400.1 GCA_937867175.1 uncultured Propionibacterium sp.
CCCGTCGATGTGACGCACGAACTCACCCATCGCCCGCTCCCACCACTGCGGAGTCGGGGTTGGCCACACCCATCGCGGCTGCGGCGGTAGTGGATAGCGGCCTCCGCTCATGGCGTCATCTCCTTCAACTCGGCCTCCATCTCCGCGATGTCAGCCCGCACGACGGCGACCAACGCGGCCACGGCTTGCGCCTCAGCCTCAGGCCTGGTGTCCGCCGTCCCGCTGCCGCGATGGCCGAGCGACCGCGAGTCCACTACCTGCCACACCCAGCCGTCACGCCCGAAAGGCGCGACCAGCGCCTCCAGGCTCGACGAGTCCATCATGTACTGCGTCCGCTTGTTGCCCGCACCGTATCGCCGCTTTTCCATGGCTGCGCCTCCTCAGAACGGGATGTCGTCGTCAGAGTGCGGCAGCGCAGCACCAGCCGGCGGCGCCTGCTGCCTCTGCTGCTGCGGCGCCTGCGCCTGCGTCTCCGGCTTGGAGTCCGCGAACTCCCACGCGCTGGCGCTCACGTCGAGCTGCAGCTTGCCCTCGTACAGGCCCGCCTTGAGCGCGCCATGCACGACGACGCGGCGCCCCTTGGCCAGCATCTTCTGCGCCGTCTCTCCCTGCTTGCCCCACACGCCGACGCGATACCACGTCGGCACGGTGTCGCGGCCGTTGTCGCAGGCCACGGAGAAGTTGCAGACGGAGTTCGCGCCCGCCTGGCGGGTCTCGGGGTCGCGGCCTAGGCGGCCGGTGATGGTGATCTGCTGCATCCTAGTTCTCCCTCTTGGTGTACTCGCCGCACCAGTCAACAGGTCGCGTCAGCGGCCAACCAGCCGTGCGGCGGTCATCGGCCTTCTTCTTGTGGTGTTGCGCCACCGGCGCGTGACGGCGACACCACCCGTCCTTGGGCACGTCTGTTGTTCCAAGGTCCGTCCAGAACTTACACGTCTCGCATTGCATCGTGGTCTCCCTGGTGATGTTCTCGGAGGGTTAGCGGAGGGTCATAACAGCCACTTACCCTTGTGGTTGGCCGACTTCGGAGGGTTCGGAGGGTTGCGGCCAACAACTATTTGTTACTCGCGTGCGTGCGCATATGTACTTTTTTCGTCATAACCCTCCGAACCCTCCGATCGTGGCTTTCTATGCTGGTGCGAAGCGTTTTCAACCCTCCGCTAACCCTCCGCAATCCTCCGCTAGTGCATGATCGGAACGCGGATCGCGACGCGGTAGAAGTGCGCGCCTCCGTTGCCCTTGCGCTTGACCTTCTCCCCAGGCGGCAGACCGGAAAGCAGGTGCTGCTCTAGCCGCTCGCCGAAGGTTCTGCTCCCGAGTCCCTTCATCATTGAACGCGGCTCGGCCCAGCGCTTGAAGCTGGTGTAGAGGTCAAGTGCCTTCGTCCAGCCTTCGCCGTCGCCGACTTCGGCAAGCCAAAGGCCGATCGGGTTCTCGCCAAACCGCCACTCTGCCACGGCCTCGACGCCGCACGGTGCCCAGCCATTGCGCAGTCGCTCGACCGCCCCGTTGATGGCCCACACGAGCAGCCCGGGGAGTTCGTCGCGCAGGATGCGGTCGTGCAACGACTCGTCAGCCGACCCGCCCTCGAACCGCTGATTGAACTCGATCACGGCGATGCGGCGCCAGAACCCATCGGAAGCGTCGACGACTGCGGGGCGGGGCGGATTGAAGCTGTAGAGCAGTGCGACCTCTGGGCGGAACGTGACGGCGTCCTTGTACTTCTCCTCCATCGTGCGCTCGTCGCCGGACACGATCGCCTTAAAGTCGCCGCTCGCGACCATGTCGTCGGTCGTGATGTCGGCCACGACGTTGAGCCGCTTCCCGAACAGGACCGACCCGGTGAAGCGGTCCCCGAGCCTTGAGAGGTGGACGGCCGACCGCCACGACGCCGGGAAGAGCCCGGAGACCACCGAGACGAACGTGGACTTGCCGTTGCGCCCCCCGCCAAGCAGGAAGAGCGCCTTGGCGCCCTTCGGCGCAAGCCCGATCAGCGCCGTGCCCACGAACTGCGCCGCGAACCGCTGTGCCGCCTCGCGGTCCAAGCCCCACTCATCAAGCGCCTTGTACCAGCGGTCGCAACTCGCGTCCTCGTCCCAGGGGATCGGGTAGACGTGCCGCTGTCGCTGCTCGGGCCGGGCGGGCTCCAGGCGAGCGCCCATGGAGTCGATGCGCAGGAAGCCGTTGGAGAACGCAAGCCCTTGAGCAGGCATCGTGAAGAAGCCCGCGCGCTCGACAGGGACGGACTTGAGCGCCGCCCACACGTCCCGCCAGAGCCCGCCGCCGACCCGCAGCTCGCGCGTCTTGTCGCCGTCCTCGATCCCCCATCCGTCGAGCGCGCACACGATGCGTGTGACCGCGTCCTCCTCAAGTTCCTTCCACACCCCGGCCTCTGGCGCCCAATGCCAGAGCCGGCCGAAGTCGTGAACAAGGTCTTGCCCGGTAACGGCGCGCTGCGCCAACACGAGCCGCTGCGAGATCTCCGCCGCCGAACCTCGAGCAAGCGGCCCGCCGCCGAACGCCCGCACGATCTCCGCCTCAAACGCCGCGCTCATCCTCGCCCCCTGACGGTCTCCATGATCCTCGTGACCTCCTTGGCGCGCTTGGCCCCGAGCGCAGTCCGCGCAGCGGCCTCGACTCGGTCGAGTGCGTCTGTTGCGTCCAGCCGGTGTTCGTCTGCGAGCCGCGCAACGGCGGTCGCAGCCTTCAGGATGGAGTCGTGCCGCTGGCCCTCGCCGGCCCCGAGGATCTTCCGCTCGGCATAGCGCGTGAGCCGCGAGAGCGCCGCAAGGTGCTGCGACTGTACCGCCATCGGCGAAGTGTACGCGAGCGCCGCGGTCCGCCGCTCGGCCGCCGCCCGGCGCTCTTCGGCCTCCAGCCGCTCCTTCGCGGCATGGTCGGCGAGCGAGAGCAGCGCGCGCGGCGGCTCGGCCGGCGGGCCGGGGACGATCTGAACCCACGCCCTCGGCGCGTCCGCGAAGCCGTCCTCAATGAGCGGCTGGGCGGTGTAGAGCGGCTGCACCGGCCGGAGCCCAGCGCGGTCGAGCACCGACTGCGACGCCCCCCACTCGGCGAGCGAAGCCGAGCACACCGGGCGAGCGAGCGGCCACCAGACGTGCGCCTTGAGCTTGGCCCACCCGTCCCGCCCGGCGCTACCCGACCACTGCCAGACGCAGCCGGCCTTCGCCAGCCACGCCGGAAGCTCGGCCGCGAGTACGGCGTGCGCCACGGCGGCGGACTCAATGAGCCGCATCGGACGCCCGCCCCACCCACCGCCCTCGACTACGGCGCGCAGACCTTCCGGCACTGCCACGCCGTCCACGTCGCCGCAGATCCAGTCGCGGTCCGCGTCCACGAGATCGGCCTCGTCGCCGATGATGCGCCGCAAGATCGGCGTGCGCCCGGGCGTCTTCTCGGCGCCGCGCACCACGATCACGTCCCGGCGGTCGCCTAGTTCGAAGAGAAGCGCCGCGAGTTCTTCGAGGTTCGCCGCCTCGCGCTCCTCGGGGTGCCAGAGGAAGCCGCGGTCGTACTGTCGCACCGTGCCGTCGGCCAGCCACGCCTTCGCGTTGCACGCGCCTCTGGTCTCGCGGAGGGTGAGGAACTTCACAACGCCTCGACAAGTCGCCGAAGCTCTTCGAGTTTGCGCTTGACCTGCTCCAGCGTCGACGGACGAGACGCGCAGGCGCGCCTCGCGTGTCCGACCGCTTGCCGCGTGCAGCCGACGGCACGCCCGATCTCCGAGTCCTTCTTCCCGCGATGCTCGGCGAACACCGCATCCCAGTCGATGCCCTTCGGTCTCGTGTCCATGCCTGGCACGCTACTCGCGCGCCGCCCGTGTGTCAAGGACCTTTTCTCCTGCCTATCACCGCCCCCGCCTGCCCCAGCGTCATCCCCTCGGGGTTGATCCCCAT
>CALMKG010000401.1 GCA_937867175.1 uncultured Propionibacterium sp.
ATCAGCGGATGGTCACCGCCTACCGGGACCCTGACCGGGGACTCGGGAAGTTCGTCATGCAGCAACTCATCGACTCCCTCACAAGCGGCATCCCGGCCGGACTTGTCGAACTGCGCAAGCTCGGCCGGACACTGAAGCAACGCGCCATCGACGTGCTCGCGTTCTTCGACCGGCCCGGCACCAGCAACGGTCCCACGGAGGCGATCAACGGGCGCCTCGAACACCTCCGCGGCTCCGCCCTGGGCTTCCGGAACCTGACGAACTACATCTCACGGAGTCTGCTCGAAGCCGGCGGCTTCAGACCCCACCTACACCCTTGATTACGAAGAGCCGGATTGGATGTCTCGGGCGATCTGAGCGGGGTTCAGGCTGTCGCGGTACGCGGTGATTCCCGCGATCTGGGCTGGTGAGAGGACGTCGGCGTCCAGGAGCCGGTCGAATGGGGTGCGGGGCTTGTCGTAGAGGCGCTTACGCCGCCCGTTGCGGTCGGTGGCGTAGCCTGTGGGTTTGATCGTCGGGGTGAGGTAGTTCAGCCGGTCGTTGACGAGTTCCCAGAGCTGGTTCAGCAAGACCAGTGCCTCAGGAGTGTCGTATCGCCAGTAGAACGCGTACTGGCGCACGAGGTGGTTGTTCTTGGACTCGATCGTGGCCTGGTCGTTCTTCTTGTAAGGCCGGGCGCGGGTGAAGAAGATCTTCCTGCCTGCGGCCCAGTCGATCACGTCGTGGTTGATGAATTCGCTGCCGTTATCGAAGTCCAGCCCGGTGACTTCGAACGGGATCGCGGTGACGGCGGCCTCCAATGCGCAGAGGATGTGGACGTGGGCGTTGTTACGCACCGACTGGGTGAACACCCACCCTGTGTTCACGCAGGTCAGGTTCAGGGTCCTCGCGAACTCGCCCTTCAAGGTCGGCCCGCAGTGCGCGACCGTGTCGCCCTCGAAGAATCCAGGTTCGTCCTCGGCCTCGTCCCCGGCCTTGCGTACCGTGATCGACGAGCGCAGCAGCGGGGACGGCTTCGTCGCCGCGATGCCACGCAGCGGGTCCTTCGCCCGGGCCGGGGCGAGATACCGGTCGATTGTCGCCGGACTCATCGCCAGCAACTCCGCGCGCACCTCGACCGAGTATCGTCCGTGCCCGAAGGTCAGCTCCCCGTGCCGTTCCAGGCCGTCCAGTTGCAGCCGCATCGAGGCGGCCAGGTACTTCCCACACTGACCACCCGAGGCAGCCCAGACCTTCTGAAGCACGACGGTTGCGTCGTAGGAGTACTTCCGCGCACGCCGCTTCCGGGCGACCTTCATCGCCCGCGGACGCGGCTTCGCCGCCGCCGCGAGCCGACGCCGCGCGTTGTCCCGCGACCAGCCCGTCACCGCGACCACCTCGTCAAGCAGCCTGCCCTTGTCCTTCTTCGCAACCTTCGCATACGCCTTGGCGTACTTCGCCGTGACCTCAAACCGTGCGCCCATCGACAACTCACTTCCCATGCCCCGAGACTCACCATTTCGCGGGCACTCTTACGTGAGGCACCAAAGGCGTTTCGCGGGCACTTTAGATGAGTCTCGTCGAGTCCGTGACACGGCCGACGTCGGCTTGTAAGGTTGTTCGTACGCCGGGCCCGTTCCCGGATGTTGCCGCTGTCACCGAGATGCGGCGCGCAGACGTCCGCATGGGAGCAAAGGAGCGCCTACGATGATCGTCCCGAACCACCACGAGAACCCCCAGGTCCTGAACGAGAATGTGTTGCCGCGGCGCGCGTACTACATTCCGGCCTCCACGCCGCTTGGCCCGCTCGTCGCCGATCGCGAGCGTTCGGACAGGATTCGGATGCTCAACGGGCAATGGGCGTTCCGGTACTTCGAGAGTCTCGGCGACGTGCCGGAGGGTTTCGCCGATGACATCTCGGCGGACTTTGTCGACGTCCCGGTGCCCAGCGCCTGGCAGAACCTCGGGTACGACTCGCATCAGTACACGAACATCCGCTACCCGATCCCGCTCGACCCGCCGCACGTCCCCCGCGAGAACCCGTGTGGGGCGTACGTCCTCGACTTCGACTTTGCACCCAACCCGGACGCGCCGCGGGTGTTCCTGAGCTTCGAGGGCGTCGATTCGTGCTACTACGTGTGGCTGAACGGCCGCTACATCGGCTACAGCCAGATCTCGCACTCGTCGAGCGAGTTCGACGTGACGGACCACCTCGTGGGCGGCACGAATAGGCTCGCCGTCCTCGTCCTCAAGTGGGGCGTCGGCACCTATCTCGAGGATCAGGACAAGTTCCGCTCGAGCGGAATCATCCGCGATGTCTATCTCCTGGAGCGCCCGCACTCGGCCGTCTTCGACTACTTCACGACTACCACATTGGGGCCACTGGGCGCGAGCGTGAGCGTCCGCGCGTCTTTCCTCGGAAGCCCGACGGCGGCCACGGTCATCATCGCGGATGCCACGGGTGCCACGATCGCCTCCGCACCGCTCGAAGCGGCCGCCGGGGACCAGGAGTACACGCACCGGGTGCGCCTCGACATCCCCGCGCCGCACCTGTGGAGCGCGGAGGGCCCGTACCTGTACACGCTCACCATCGAGACCGATCACGAGGTCATCACCGACCGCGTGGGCATCCGGTCGGTGGGTGTCGACGGCACCGCGCTGAAGGTCAACGACCGGGACATCGTGTTCCGGGGCGTCAACCGCCACGATTCGGATCCCGTCACCGGGCCCGTGATCAGCCTCGAACAGCTCATGACCGATCTGCGCCTGATGAAGCAGCACAACGTCAACGCGATCCGCAGCAGCCACTACCCGAACTCGCCGTACTTCTACCAGCTGTGCGACGAGCTCGGCTTCTACGTCCTTGCCGAGGCGGACGTCGAGAGCCACGGGACGCAGATGCAATACCTCAGCGACACCTCGTTCCCCAACCAAGTGCTCCACTGGAACGAACGGATCGCGGACAACCCGGATTTCCTCCCTCTCACCCTCGACCGGATCGAGGCGTGCGTCCGCCGGGAGAAGAACCGCCCCTCGATCGTGCTGTGGTCGCCGGGCAACGAATGCGGGTACGGCCTCACCTTCGAGGAGTCCCTGCGCTGGGTCAAGGACTTCGATCCCGATCGCCTCACGGTCTACGAGAGCTCCTTCTACGACGACAAGAAGCGCCCCTACGACTACTCCGTGATCGACGTGTACAGCCGGATGTACCCCGCGCTCACCGAGGTGCGCGAGTACCTCGATTCGGACCCGGACAAGCCCTTCCTGCTCCTCGAATACTGCCACGCGATGGGCAACGGACCGGGTGACCTCGAGGACTACCACGAGATGATCGTCGCCGAGCGTGCGATGTGCGGAGGCTTCGTCTGGGAGTGGTGCGACCACGCCGTCGTCCTCGGAACCGCCGACGACGGCCGCACCAGCTACGGGTACGGCGGGGACTCCGGGGAGCTCATCCACGATGGGAACTTCTGCGTCGACGGTCTCGTCTCGCCAGACAGGATCCCGCATGTGGGGCTGCTCGAGTTTGCGAGCGTCAACCGCCCAGTGCGCGTGGACGCCTACGACCAGGCAACCGGCGAACTCCGGCTGCGCAACATGCTCGACTTCGCCGACCTCTCGGGCCGCGTCACCCTCAGCTATGAGGTGACTCGGGACGGCGAGGTGGTGGCGGGCGGCACCATCGAGTCGCTCCCATCGATCGCCCCCGGACAGGCGGCGACGGTGCCGTGCCCCGTCGAGGTTCCCGCGTCCGGGCGGTGCTACCTCAGGGTCGCCTCGCACCTCGCTGAGGAGTCGGCACTCGTGCCGGCCGGCCATCGCCTCGGCCTCGACGAGATCCTGCTGGAGAACGGCGATCCCCGGAACCAGGACGCGCTGCGGCTCCTTCCGGCCGACGGCGTTCCGTCCTCTCCTTTGGTCGTGGAGGCGGATGACCGCCGCATCACGATCGGCGGGACCGGATTCGAGTACGTCCTGGACCGCGCCACTGGCCTGTTCGAGTCGATGACGTTTGAGGGGCGCGACCTGCTGACCCGGCCGATGGAGGCGAACGTCTTCCGCGCACCCACGGACAACGACATGTACATCAAAGCGAAGTGGGAGCTGGCCCAGTACCATCGCGCCCACGCATACGCCTACAGCACCGAGTACGCCGTCGGGCCGGACGGCGTGACGGTGACCGCGTCGATGGCGCTCGTGGCGCCGGCGGTGCAGCCGATGGCCCACATGGAGACAACGTGGCACGTGGGTGCCTCGGGTGCCGTCCATCTGGACATGCGGGTGCGCCGGGATGTCCAATTCCCGGAGCTTCCGAGGTTCGGGCTGCGCCTCTTCCTCGACCGCGGGATGGATCAGGTGACCTACTACGGGCTCGGCCCGCACGAGAGCTACCCGGACAAGCACCGGGCGAGCTCGCACGGCAGGTACACGTCCTCCGTTGCCGGGCTCCATGTGGACTACCTGAAGCCGCAGGAAAATGGCAGCCACCACGGCTGCGACTACGTGGTTCTCTCGGACGGCGAGCGATCCATCGCGGCGGTCGCCGAGACGGCCCTCAGCTTCAACGCCTCCCCGTACACGCAGGAGGAACTCGCCGCGAAGGCGCATAACGTCGACTTGGTTCCCGCGGGTGAGACCGTGTGGTGCCTCGACTATGCGCAGAACGGCATCGGTTCGAACAGTTGCGGACCGCAGGTGCTGGAGAAGTACAAGCTCGACGCGGAGGAGTTCCGCTTCGCGTTCACGCTGGTCCCCGCGACTGGTGTTCAGTGAGTAACCCCCATCGAGACGAACAGGTAGATCCATGAGCGAGACAACGAGAACGACGGCCGCCGACGATTCGCGCGAGAAGAAGTACCTGCGCTGGTACAACAAGGTTGGGTACGGCGCGGGAGATGTCGGCGGCAACGTCGTTTACGCGTTCATCGCCTTCTTCGTGATGATCTACCTGACCGACACCGTGGGGCTGAACCCCGGAATCATCGGCACCTTGATCATGGTCGCGAGAATCTTCGATGGGATCTCGGACATCTTCTTCGGCTCGTTGATCGACAAGACGCACACCAAGATGGGCAAGGCGCGCCCGTGGATGTTCTGGGCGTACTTCGGCTGCGCCGCCATGATCGTCGCGATCTTCGCGATCCCACCGAGTCTCGGCGATTTCGCGATGTACGCGTGGTTCTTCATCACCTACGTGCTACTCAACGCCGTCTTCTTCACGGCGAACAACATCGCGTTCTCGACGCTGACCGCACTGATCACGAAGAACGCCGAAGAGCGAGTTCAGATGGGCTCGATCCGCTTCGTGTTCGCCTTCGGGACGAGCCTCCTGATCCAGGTGTCCACGGTTGGCCTGGTGGAAGCGTTTGGCGGGGGTGCGGAGGCGTGGCGCAATGTCGCCATCATCTACGCGCTCGTGGGCCTGATCGTGAACACCATTTCCGTGTTCTCCGTGCGGGAACTGCCCGCCGAGGTGCTCTACGAGCGTGGGGATGAGGATGCCGAGGGGGAGCAGGCGGCGATCGTGGCGGATAAGCCGACCCTACTCGCGTCTCTCAAGCTGCTGGTCGCCAACAAGTACTACCTCATGATCGTGCTGGTCTTCATTCTCGGCCAGGTTGCCACCGCCATGCTGGGCATGGGCATCTACTTCATGAAGTACATCCTCGGCGATGCAGGGTACTTCAGCACGTTCGCGTGGTTCATCAACATTCCGATGATCCTCATGTTGATGGCGACGCCGTTCATCGTGAAGTGGGCTGGCAGTATCTACTGGGTGAACCTGTACGGGTACATCATCGGGTTCATCGGCCGCCTGCTCGTGATCGTTGCGGCCTTCATGGGCAACATTCCGCTCATGCTGGTGTTCACGGCGGTGGGATCGATTGGCATGGCGCCACTCCAAGGGACGTTGAACGCCCTCATCGCCGAGGCCTCCGAAAACACGTTCATGACCAAGAACAAGCGCATTGACGGCATGATGTTCTCCGCCACGTCGCTTGGCGTGAAGTTCGGTGGCGGAATCGGCGTCGCCGTGACCGGATGGTTGTTGGCCGCTAGTGGTTACGTTGGCGATTCGGACGTGCAGCCGGAATCCGCGTTGAACATGCTGCAGTTCATGTACCTGTGGATGCCAGCGATCGTTCTCGGCATCGTGGCGCTGGTGCTGTCCCGGCTGAAGGTCGAGCAGGCGAACAAGAAGCTACGCGCGGAGCTGGCCGAGGGGGGTCACGACGAGAACCCACTGGTCGTCGGCTAGCCTCGTGCTTTCATGACGGTGGGTGGACTGTAGTGGCCTGGGATGGCGAAA
>CALMKG010000402.1 GCA_937867175.1 uncultured Propionibacterium sp.
CAGGCGGCGCACGCGTTCACAGTGGCGTTCAGCGCTGGGGACTGGGAGTAGGGAGCCGAGCACCTTGGCCGCCTCAACGACCAGCAACTCCACTCTTGGCAGTACCTGACAGGGTCCGTGTCGCGAGGGTTCGTGCCCGGTGCCGACATCACGGACGTTATCGCCAACCTCGTCAAGGGGGCGTGGGCCGCTGCCTTGATCAGCCTGGTGGCGCTCGTTCCGGTTCTCCGTGACGGAGCGAAAGCCGGTGACGCCGCACTGAGCTTCGCGAAGAGGGGCGGAAAAGCAACGCAGTCGGCGATGGCCTTCGTGACACGAAACCCTGCTCTCAGCAACGGCGCCAAGGCCGACCTCACTCGCAAGATCGTCCGCCTCAACCCGGCCAAGGCACGACTACCTCAGGATGCGGCCGTCCGTGGCACCCAGCCTCCTGCCTCCTTGCCGCTGTACCGCCCAATCGCGAGAGACGCCACGCAGAACGCTCTGAAGGACAAGAAGATCGCGGAGCTTCAGGAGATCGCGGAGCTTCAGGAGCAGGGGTATACCGACATCCGCGTCAACCAGCAGCAAGTCAACGCCAATGGGGAGCGAGTCGGAACCAACCGACCAGACATCCAAGCAACGGCACCGGACGGGACGCGGCACAACTGGGAGTACGACACGAAGTCCTCTGACCGCGGGCCAGCCCACCAGACCAGGATTCTGAGCAACGACCACCGTGCGGATGTGTGTCTTCTCGATGAAGCGGACGGGTACAAGAAATGTGCTTGATGGGCCAAGTGCCGGGGATGCCAGCCGAGTTCGCAGGTGCGTTCGGATTCATCGGTGCGCCCGTGGAACAGGTCGCTCACGAGTTGTTCGCTTGGCACGATGAACTCGGATTTCGCCCCCGTCGCAGCGATTCAAGGACCGGCCTCGATGAAGCTGCGCCCCTGCTTCTTCCGCTGACATCGACGCCTTACAGCCGGAATCTTCTTGTGGGCACCCGCTCCCCGAAGTGGACCGCCTACTTCGACGCCAACCCCCGCGGAGGCGACCCGCGGGGGGGGCGACATCGGTCCTAGCTCGGCGGCTGGGAACGCCATACGTCGTCGTGTACGCAATCCTCTTCGCCGACGAGGAAGGTGCCGCTCCCGGCATAAGTGGAGCCCTGCAATGGGAATACTTGCCCGATGCGCGCGGGGATGTTCAGCGGGCATTAGCACTGGTTGAGCACGAAGGCTCGTCAGGCTTCCACTTTGAGGCATGGGGTCCCCTTCAAACATGGGAGTCCCCCGACGCCTACTCCGCCCGTCGAAAGCGGGACCGGCTCAGCCCGTCGCTCGTTGCCGACTACTGCCGGACTTTGGGCATTGAGCCCTTCGACCTTGCCTTCTACGCCGGGCCGGCCGTCCTGATCGAGAGGACGACGTGAGAGTTTCTGCGCCGGTTGGGTCAGCGGGCACGTCGCCGTTTGTCACCAGCGGGTGGTTTGAAATGCCCGGGAGTCAGGCCCTCCAGGAAGTCGCCCGGCGAGATGTCCAACGCTTGGGCGATCCGAACGAGCGTGAAGATGCTCGGCATCGCGCGCCCGTGCTCATAGGCACGAATGTTCGAGGAATCGATGGACGTGCGCACCGCGACCTCGTCCTGCGTGAGGCCACGCTCCACCCGGCGCTCTGCAATGCGCGAACCGACATAGGCGGCAGCATCCGAAGCAACCCTAGGCACACGGAAACCCTGGATGCACCCGGTCCGGCGTGCCAGGTTTCACGTACACGGGTACTAAAACCCGCTAGGGTCAGCAGTCGCATGCACAGCCGACGACCGAAAGGGTAGACATGAAACTCGGACGCCTCACCGTCCCGCAGCGCATCTCGGGAGTTGCGATCCTGGTCGTGGCCCTCGGAGCGTTCCTGCCCTGGGCGTCGATCTTCGGCATCAGCAAGATCGGTATCGAAGGGGACGGCGTGATCACGCTGGTTCTCTCGGTCGCCGGCGCTGTCATCCTCGCGGCTACGACCGGCGTGGTCGGGTCCGAACGGACCTCGGGTCGCAAGTCCTCGATCGCCCTGCTCGTCCTCGCGACTCTCGTCGCCCTCGTCGGCTTGGTCGATATGAACGGCGTGGCTGCGATTGGTTTGTACCTGACGTTGTTCGGTGGCATCGCCTGGGTGGTGGGAGCCGTGTGGCAACTTGCTCTCCCGAAGCAGCCCGTCACGGCTCCGGCCCCGGAGCCCCAGGCGGACGTCTGACCCGCGTGTCGATCTGGATCGTGCCCTTGAATCTCGGGTCGCGGTCATCTGCGAATCCAACGAAGGGACGTACCCATGCCGACCACCTCAAGAGAGACTGACGTTGTGGCAGTCGCCGTTCTCCGCTCCCCTGCTCGCGGTCTTGCGGCGCTCACATGCCTCGTGCTAGTGGCGCTCCTGGCGGCATGTGGAGGCTCCGGCG
>CALMKG010000403.1 GCA_937867175.1 uncultured Propionibacterium sp.
GTCTGAGTTTGGTCATCATCTGGTGCTCGTGTTGTTGTTCCTTGCGGGTGGCTTCAGTCTTTTGTAATGTCCTGGATGTACTTGTATTTGCCTCCTTCGATCGTTCTCTTCCGGCCGGATCCGTCGATCATCTGCACGTCGTAGTAAAAGGCCCCAACCCTGTCCACCTGCATCGCTGTGGGGGCGAACTCGACGCGCCCGGCAGCTGCGTCAAGGATCGTTCCTGTCAGCTGATAAAGCTTCGTCGTTTCGTCCGTCGGCGCCTGCCTGGAGTCGACGGTGAGCAAGAACGAATAGCCGTCAATGTTGATCGGCTGCCTTGTCTTCTTGCTCTTGACGATGATTTCGTCGGCGTAGGTATCGCCGCGCTTGCGGGTGATGTCGGTCATTCCTGAACCTCCACATATACAGGGGCGTCTTCGATGAAGACCTCGATTGGGGCGTCCTCCACGATCGCGTCGATGTCTCCGGTGTCGATCTCCACGTCAATGGGCGACATCTCCAGTTCGGCCACGATCCCGTCGTTCACGACAATGCCCGTACCACCCGCCTGCTGCGCGTGCAGGTGGTCCCAGGCGCTCCCGGACGGGAGCGTGCTGTGCAGGATGAGTTGGGCCCAGGCGGTCATTGCGTGTGGCTCCAGACGGCGTTGGCCAGGTCGGCGTAGTCAACCCCGCCGCTGGCAGCGTTGTTGAGCTTCTGGCCCATCGTGCCGGCGTCCGCGAACGAAGCGGCCAGCGCCTGCCACACCGCCGCCGCGATGGTGTCGGTGGTCAGGACCTGCGTGTTCAACGTGCTTCCGCCCATATGGCCGATGGCGTAGGGTGTCAGCGTTCCGGTGACGGCGAGGCTGGCGGTCGCGGTGCGGGCCGGTGGCGTATCGACGGTCGGCAGGATGGTCGCCGCCATGGAGAACGCCATCGAGGCCGCGCCCTCCCCGCTGGCTTCCGCGCCCAGGGCGCCGGATGCCGACAGGGCGAACGAGGTTGACCCGACCGCCGCCAGCGAGGCGGTCAGCAGCGGTGTGTTGGTGCTGAACGCCATCGAGGCCGACCCGGACCCGCCGGAAATCAGTTGCCCGGCGGCATCGGCCACGGTGAACGTGATCGAGGCGCTGGCGGTGCGGATCTGAACCGAGTCATCCAGCGGCCAGGCGGAGGCAGCCGGCGTGAGGGTCAGGGTCGCTTCACCCGACGATGTGACGCCGCCGACCGCCGCACCCGCCGGCGCGAACGCGAGCACAGCGGCGTTGCGCGAGGCCATGCCGCCGTTGGCGCGGGCCATGACCCACGCAGCCGGATGCCGCGCCCCGTTGGGTACTGAGGCCAGGTCGTCGGTGATGCGCTCGCCCGAGAACTGGTTGCGCATCCGCGCGGTCAGGTGTCCGCTGTACTCATGCACGGACGGGTTCGCGCCGTTCAGGGATGTACCCCCGAACAGCTTGCCGGTCGTGTTGTGGCGGAACCCGTTTTGCATCAAGCCCATTTATCCGCCCCAGGCGTAGTCGAACGACATGAAGAACGTGCCGCCAGAGGTTGTGGCGGCGGTGTTGTAGACCAAGGCCGTCAGGTTCGCACCGTTGCGCAGGCGCGGCAGGCTCGGCAGGGTGTTCACGTAGTCGAATACGTTGAAAAGACCGGTGGCCGGCACCGGGATCGGCTGGCCCAACGGCTTGCACAGCAGGATGGCCACGGAGCCCGATGCGTGGGCGGTTCCGCCCCATGTCAGGTTCACGATGTCGCTCACGCCGGTGTCGCCCACCGCCAGCGGCAGGAAGGGGCCGTACTTGTTCGCCGCGTTGCCGCTGTTCAGGATGGTGCCGTTGGTGGCCGACGCGGTGGACACGCAGCCCGCAAGCGTCGTCTTCGATGCGCCGGCGGTGTTCAGGTACGTGATCTGCATCGTGGGTGCGTTGGCGCCCATGGCGGCGATGGCCGCAACCGCCAGGCGCAGCCCTTCGCCGTTTGGGTAGCGATCCACCGCGGCGCCACTCGACCCGATCGGGGTCATGGTGATCGTCTTGGTGCCCGTGGTGCTGACGTTGGTGGTGGTCAGCTTGGCATAGCCCACCATGTCGACAAGCTGCACGAACCACGGGGCGCCGGCAGCGGCGATCAGCGACGCGCCCGCGGCGGTCAGGTGCTTGGTGGCCGGCGCGGTCTGGTCGCCGATCGGGATCGCGCCCTCGCTCCAGGTGTTGTCGGTCGCAACGAAGGTCGCCTCGGCACCGCCGAAGGTTGCCGCCGGGATGTTGCCCGCGCTGGTCAGCAGGTGCTGCCAATGGCCGGCGGTGCCGGCGGCAACCAGCGTCTTTTGCAGGATCTGACTGTCGGCCTTGCCGTTGGTCGTGATCTGGTTGATGAGGTCGTCGGATGAGTTGAAGCCCATGGTTAACTCCAGATTGTTTGGATGGTGCCGACCAAGACCGACGACGCGAGACTGCCCGCGTTGCCCAGGCCGACGATGCCCAGCACCGCGCCGTTCTTGATCTCGACTGGCTGGCGCATCAGCACCGTCTCGAAGTAGGTGGCCGCGCCGTAGCTCTCCAGGTTGCCGGTGGTGGTGCGCCGGCATTCCTGCGTGGTGTAGAAGTGAAACAGCGGCTGCACGACGACCAGTGCCATCAGGCCACCGCCCGCGGCCGTAAAGGTCACGGACTCGATGGATCGCACCCCGGAATCGCCGGCCTGCAGCCCGACGAACGGCAGGCTGCCTGCAACGGCACTGGTAGCACTGGACACCAGCGTGCCGCCGCCGGCAACCACCTTGGTAAAGGTGTTCTGGCTGACCCGGCCAGGCACGCCGTCCTGGTTGGTGTAGGTCATCGTGAACTGACCGACCGCACTTGAGGCCGACTGTGCGACGCAGATCACCTGCCCGGCGGCGTACCGGGGCAGCGCCACCGTGGGCACCATTTCCTGCAACTCACCCACCGCATCCGTGTCGATGAACGGGTAGTACAGCAAGTAGTCCGCCAGCATCTGGCGCTGGTTCTGGTTGCTGGTGCCAGTGGCGCTGGATGCCGCCGACATGGCCGTGATGGACTTCAGGAACTGCCGCTCGGCACCGGCCATCTGCGGGATGTGGATCCCCCGGATGCTCTCGACGTGGGCCGCTTCCAGTGGCGCCGATGCGTAGAAGTTGGCCGCTGGGTTGCCGGCGAAGTAGGTGTAGTCCACAAAGTCGTTGGCCGCCGTCGCGGCGCTGGCGACGGTCTTGCGGAACGTACTGACGTGGGTTTTCCCGGCATCGACCGCCGCCGCCCAAGCCGCAGCGTTCGAGAAGCCGGCCATGGTGTCAGTCCGCCGAAACGCTCAGGGCGCCCGCAGCGAACTGCGGCTGGATGCCGGCGCTCACGTTGAGCGTGGACGACAGCGCGCCTGAGATCATCATGTTGACGGCCCCCGAGGGGGTGTCCACCACAGCGAAGTGGGTGATCGCGTTGGACCCCGCCGTGCAGGCGCCGAACTGGATCAGGTTGGCGTTGACGAACGGGTTCGCGCCGCCGGTCCACGCCGATGCCTTGGTCAGCGCCACGCGGGCGTAGCCGGTGTAGTCAGCCTCGGCGGCCAGGGAGCCGGTTTCGGTCGGATCGCCCGTGAACAGGGCAAGGTACTGGGTTGCGCCGGCGCGGTAGCTCGGGTCGGTGCCTTGCAGGAACATGGCCAGGGCGGCAAGTTCGGTGGTGTTGGAGAGGGACATGCTGGGCCTTTCGTTGACGGCGAAAGTCTCCCGCGTTCCATCGGATCGCCCAACCTCTACCGGGGTGGAAGCGAAAAAGCCCGCGAAAGCGGGCCTGTGGGTCGCGGCTGATGTTGAGTTGCGCCTATCCGCGCATGAAAAGCCAGACCAGCGCCGCCAGAATGATGATCCCGTATGGCATCGTCGAAAAAGCCAATCCGAGCAGCCCAATGACAGTCAGGATG
>CALMKG010000404.1 GCA_937867175.1 uncultured Propionibacterium sp.
AGAAGGACGCGATGGGGCTGTTCGCATGGCTGCGGGGCGACACCAACAAGCCGGCTGAGCCGGAGACGCTGGCGTCCCCCGCACCGACCAAGGAGGACATCGAACAGGCCTTGGCGAAGGCGGAGCGCATGGTGCTGGACGGCCATGCGCCCACGCCGGTGCTGGCTCGCGTCCTGCGCATCACCACGGCCGTCAAGGCGATCCTGCCCAGACTGGCGAATCTCGGCCTCGACTCCCAGGACGCGTACACAGTGGTCGCGACCGCCACCGACTACCTGCCAGAGTCGGTGGCGGGCTACCTGGCGTTGCCCCGTGACTGGGCCGACACCAGGCCGGTCGCCAACGGGAAGTCTTCGCTGTTGCTCCTGATCGACCAACTCGACCTGCTGAGCCTGACGATCTCGCGGATGTACGATGCGGTCAATCGGATGGACGCGTCCGCGCTGGTCGCCCAAGGCGCCTTCCTGACCACCAAGTTCGGTGGGCCGATGCGGCCCACTCGGATGGACGACCAGGCCCCGGCCAGCGCCAACCCACTGGATCTCCAGTGAATCCCTGAAAGGCCCTTGTCAGATGACCAACATCACACTGCGGAGCGCCCTCGATCGGTTGGCCGAGGTCGCTGCCGAGGCCGGGCTGGACCCCGAGCAGGCCCGCACCGAGGGTGTCCAGTTGGCTGCTGCGGTCTGCGAGCCGGCGGTGGGCGCCTATCTGGATTGGGCGCACGAACAGGGTCGCCAACCAGACGCCCAGGAGTACTTCGCCGCGGCGTCGAGGGGTCGCCGCTGGCGGGTCGGGCCGACGCCGTTGATGACCCAACTGAACAACACCGCGCCCGCCCAGGCCCGGAAGTACTCGTCGGCCCTGGGTGCGGTCATCTCTGCGGCCTGCCTCCTCGGCCGGCCCGCGCCGCAGGTGGCCGGCCTGGCCGCCGCGGCCACGGCAGCCCAGGCGGTTCGTGGCGGCACCGGTCAGGCACGCGGCACTGCTGGTGGCGGCGGTCCCGCGTCGCTGGCCTCGGTGGACGATGTGCCCGGCAACGTGGGCGGGCTCGACCCCAACCTGCTGGCCCGGCTTCAGCAGTCCCAGGACCGGTTGAGGGCGATGGAGGAGTTCACCAAGGTTGGGGACGCCGCGTTCGCCTCGGTACTCGACCAACTCCAGGCGAACCAAGCCCGGATTGCCGAACTGCGCAACTCGCCGCTGGTGAACCCGACCGGGACGCCCGAGTTGCCTGCACCGGGGAGCAGCGGTACCGGGCAAGGCAGTTGGTCGGCTGGGCAGCCCGGCAATCCCGTCCCGACCGCAATCGCGCCCGCGCAGCCGGCCACCGGGCAGCAAGCTGCAGAACCCGAACCCGAACCCGAACGTAGCGTCGAGGAACTGTTGGCCGAACTGGACGCGTTGATCGGTCTGGCAGGGGTCAAGTCCGAGATCAAGCGACAGGCCGCGGTGCTACGCGTCCAGTCGTTGCGTGAGAAGGCTGGCCTGAAGGTGCCCACCATCACCCGGCACCTCGTCTTCGTCGGCAACCCCGGTACCGGCAAGACCACGGTGGCCCGGCTGGTGGCCGGCATCTACCGGGCACTCGGCCTGCTCAGCAAAGGGCAGCTGGTCGAGGTCGACCGCTCCGAATTGGTGGCCGGCTACCTCGGGCAGACCGCACTCAAGACCGCCGAGGTGTGCGCGTCCGCCATCGGCGGGGTGCTGTTCATCGACGAGGCGTATGCGCTGTCCGGCGACCAGTACGGCGAAGAAGCCATCAACACGCTGGTCAAGGAGATGGAGGACAACCGCGACGACCTAGTCGTGATCGTAGCCGGCTACCCGGCGCCGATGGCCAAGTTCATCGCCGAGAACCCGGGCCTGACCAGCCGATTCCGGACCACCATCGGGTTCGACGACTACACCGACGCCGAACTGGTGGAGATCTTCGAGTCGATGGTCACCAAATCCGACTACGACCTCGGCGAGGGCGCCCTGGACGCATTCAAGTTCGACCTTTCGATGCAGGTGCGCGACGCCACCTTCGGCAACGGACGCTACTGCCGGAACCTGCTTGAGGCTGCCATCGGTCACCAAGCCTGGCGACTGCGCAACGAGGCCACCCCGACCGTCCAGCAGTTGCGCACGCTGACTGTCGAGGACGTCTTGGGCGATGCGGTGCTGGCACCCGGTGACGAACTCGCCAAGGCGGGCAACACGGCGGGCCGCGAGCTCGCCGGCACCCAGCCGGCTGTTGCTGGCCCGGGCCATGACGATCGGCTCATCGGGCCCACCGACCAGGAGGCGAAACCGTGACCCAGCCGCCCGGCAACCCCACCCGGCCCTTCGGCCCGGGAATGCCCCCGGCGCAGACCACCCAAGGCAACAAGAGGCAGGGCGTGGCGCCAGCCAGGTCGTCGTCCACGCCTGAGGCGCGTGAGCGACGTCCGATGACCACCTCGCGGGTGCTCGCGTTGTGGCGATTGGTGGTCGTCTTGAGCTGTCTGGCCGTGGCCGTCATCGGGCCGTTGGTGCTGAACGAGAACCGGGCGTCATTGGAGCGCGTGAATTCGGCAGCCCAGCAGGTGCTGCTGCTGAAGTCGGTTCGTGGTGACCTGCTGGCCGCGGAGGCCAGCGGCACCCATGCGCTGCTCATCACTGCACCAGGCCAGGAACCTGACCGGCAGTTCGCCGAAGACCTGGCTACCGCATCCGAGAAATTCACTCGGGCCGCCACCCTCAGCCCCCCCGATGCCGAGAGCATGGCGCCGGTGGGGGCCTCGCTCACCCGCTACGCCGCCGAGCTCAGCCGAGCGATGGCCACCGGCTCGACCACGGCGATGGGGCAGGCCAGCGACTTCCTGCAGGGCGACCTCCTGGTGCAACTCGACGTACTCATCTCCGACAACCTCGTTTGGCTGGAGGTTTCGACCGCCGACCAGCGCTGGCTGAGTGCGCTGGTGGCGATGCCGATCGTGCTGATCCTGATCGCGAGCGTGGTGGCTGCGCGCCGCACCCGCCGGGTACTCAATCTCGGTCTGGTGATCGCGCTGGCGATCTCGGTGTCGATCCTCGTCCTGGTCACCCAGTTGGTCACCACCAGCGCGCAGAGCGTCAGCGTGGTCCAGACGTCAGGGGTCACCGAGGCGACCTCCGTGGCCGGGGCCTATGCCGCCGTGACCGAGGCGAAGGCGATCGAGGGACGCGTCCTGCTCGGCGTCACACCGGCCCAGGCAGGTGGCGCTGCCTACAGTGCGGCCGTCGACGCCGCCGGTCAGGCGCTGGCACAGCTGCCCGCTGCCCAGCCCAGCGGCATGGTCGACCAACTGGGGGCGATGGTCAGCACTCACGACCAGCTGATGGCCGCCCCCACCGCACAGCTCCCGGAGCTGTTGACCGCAGCCCAGCAGCCGTACGAAGCGCTGGTCGAGTGGCTCGCCCAGCAGTCGTCCCAGATCGGCAGCAACCTCGACCAGCAGTTGACCGACCACGCGAAGACCGTCCAGAACGCCATCGGTCTGGTCGCCGCAGGCATGGTGGCGGCCGCCCTGGCCGCCGGCATCGGCCTCAGCCAGCCCCTGCGGAGGTACCAATGAGCCCGACGACTGCGCCTGCCGCGCCCGGACGGCTCGGGGAACCGGTCGACGTCACCCAACTGCGTGCCTACCTGATCGCTCTCGACGGCTGGTTGGACGCCCGTCGCGCCGAGTTGGCCGCCCTCGACGAGGCGGTCCGGGCCAGCGAGCATCCCGACGACCTGACGCCTGATGTCGCCCTCGGCCTTCAGCTGTGGCAGGCGATCCAGACCCGCTACCGCAGGTTGCTGCAGGTCTGGGACCGCGGGCGGGTGGGTGTCAGAGAGCGTGAGCAGCTGGCGTCGCTGGTCTGGGGGCGACTGGACGACGAGGCCTGGGGTGGCCAGGCCGCGTCCGGGCTGTCGCTGCCGGAGGCTTGTCGGATGTCGGATGCGCTGACCGGCCAGTTGCGCAGCCGCCTGCAGCTGGATCCGGCTGGGACCCAGGCGGTTGGCCGCCTGCGTGATCTGCGGGCCGGCATGGAGCGGTTGCGTGACCAGGTCGGTTTGGAGCCGCCACCCACCAGTGCCGCCGCCCACGCGAAGCTGGACCAGTTGGAGGAGCGGCTGACCACCATCCAAGACAAGGCCGGACGTGGTGGCGATGTCGGCGGGCTGCTGGGGCCGCTGGAGGCCGACGCCGCCACCTTTGAACGTGACCTGATCGTCGGCGGCGTGCTGCGCCGCCAACAGGCGGCCGGCCAGCCGCCCGCTGACGCACAGGTGCCGGCCGGGTCGGACCAGGCGGCCCAGGCCGAGCGGCTCGAGGTGGCCGGCCGCTTGCGCGCGGACCTGATCGCGCGCGGGCAGCAGTTGGACGAGCTGGTCGATCGGGCGGCGACCGCGGTCCCGAACCCGCCGAAGTATGCGGTTCCCGACGTCACATCACTGGGGCCGGTCCCGCAGACACCGGCGGAGCTGGAGCGCTACCTGCGGCGACTGCAGCAGGTCGCCAAAGCGATGGACATGATCGACCACGCCTACGCAGATGCCATGCGGGGCACCCAGGTGCTCGGGGACGAGCTGATCATGCTGCGAGCCGAAGTCGCTGCGCATGGGGGCGGCGATGAGCGGTTGGCCGTGCTGCTCCGGGTCGCAGACGAGTTGGTCACACTCGCACCGCAGCCGAGTGAGGCGATTGCCGATCTTCTGGCTGCGGCCCGGCACTACGCCGGCTGGTTGGCGGCTCGGCGTGGCGAAGGCGAGGTGAAGCCGTGAAGTGCCGCCAGCCCGGTTGTTCGGGCACCATCGTGGACGGCTACTGCGACATCTGTGGCATGCCGCCGTCAGCATCGGTCAACCAGGCCAAATCGCCCGCGGAATCGCCGAGTTCAGCTGTCCGCCCAGCCGCTCCGGCGGCCGGGGCCGGTTCCGTCGCTTCGCGCAAGCAGGCTGCCAGCCGCAGTGGCAAACCCGGCGAGGTGGTCACGCCGTCCCCCCGCGGGCCGGGCCAAGCCCGGGCGCAGCGTCCGGTGGTCGCGCCTGCTGAAGGCGCACCCCACGCCACGCTCGGCAAGCTGGGCGGACGCTGCCCCCAGCCCGGTTGCCCGGGTACCGTCATCGACGGCTACTGCAACTACTGCGGCAACCCACCAGATGCCAAGCCTGCGGCCCCTACGCCGCAACTGCTCGGCACCACGCTGTCCACCACGGCGACGGCCGCCGAACTGGGAACGGTACTGATGGGATCGGCGCTGGTCGGCCCGGACTCCGGCCGGCGGCCGGTCCGCTCCGACGCCCACCGGCCGCGTACCCGGATCGGTGCGGGCATCACCACGGTGCCGCCCGCACCGCCCGTCGACCCGGTCAAGGCCATGATGACCGACCCGGTCGTCCCGGAGGCCCGGCGCGACTGCCCCAACTGCGGTGAACCGATCGGACGCGGCGCCGATGGCAAACCCGGCGAAATCGAGGGCAAGTGCGCCAAATGCGGCACCCCCTTCAACTTCCATCCAGCCATCGCGCCGGGCGAACTCGTCTCCCGCCAGTACGAGGTCCAGGGCGCCCTCGCCTACGGCGGCATGGGCTGGATCTACCTCGCCCGCGACCGCAACGTCTCCGACCGCTGGGTGGTACTGAAGGGCCTGCTCAACGCCGGCGATGAGGACGCCAGCGCGGCAGCCAAGTCGGAGAAGGAGTTCCTGGCGGCCGTCGAGCACCCACTGATCGTCGAGATCTACAACTTCGTCCAGCATGATGACGCTCGCTACATCGTGATGGAGTACGTGCCCGGTCGCTCCATCACCCAGCTGCTCAAGCAGCGCAAAGAGGCCAACGGCGGCAACCACGACCCGTTGCCGGTCGACTGGGCACTGGCCTACACCATCGAAATCCTGCCGGCCTTCACCTACCTGCACGATGATGGGCTGCTCTACTGTGACTTCAAGCCCGACAACCTGATGCAGGTGGGCGACTTGGTGAAGTTGATCGACCTGGGCGCGGTGCGCCGGATCAGCGACGGAACCTCTCCGATCTTCGGCACCGTCGGCTACCAGGCGCCCGAGGTTGCCGAGCTCGGTCCCTCGGTGGCCAGTGATATCTACACCTTGGGACGAGCCCTGATGGTGATGTCGTCGGAGTTCCGTGGCTACCAGACCGAGTTCGTCGATTCACTGCCACCGCTGAGCAAGATGCCGTTGTTCGCAGAGCACGACTCGTTCTACCGTTTGGTGCAGCGGGCCTGCGCGCCGGTTCGCGAGGACCGCTTTCAGACCGCCGAAGACCTGCGCGTCCAGGCGATGGGGGTGATGCGCGAGGTGGTCGCGCGCAGTTCGTCGACCGGCGCGACCGCGTCCCATCAGTCCACCTTGTTCAGCCCACCGATGGCGGCGGGCGAGGGCCTCGATTGGACGCAGCTGCCGCGGCTGCTGCCCGACCCCACCGACCCGATGGCGGGCTGGCTGGGTTCGCTGACGCTCGACGACCCGCGCCAGCGGATGACCGCCCTGCAGCGGGCGCCGGAACGTAGCGCTGCGGTGATGTTGGCCCAGATCGAGCTGGCACTGGGCATCGGAGACCGCAGGACTGCCGCCCAGGTGATCAGGGAATTGCTCAAGGCCGACCCGTGGGATTGGCGGGCGATCTGGATGCAGGGCCTGGCCGCGGTGCAGGCCCGCTCCTGGCACGAGGCGCAGGCGCCGTTCAACACCGTCTACGGTCAGGTGCCGGGTGAACTGGGGCCGAAGTTCGCGCTGGCGGTGGCCTGCGAGCGTGGCGAACAACCCGCCTTGGCCGAGGAGTTGTTTGCGATCTGCGCCAGCACTGATGCGAACTACGTCACCTCTTCGGCGTTCGCGATGGCCCGCATCCGATTGGCGCGCGGCGACGAGGACGGCACGCTGGCGGCACTCAGCCTGGTCCCGGCGACCAGCCGCGGCTACACCGACGCGCGCAAGGCCCACGCCAAGCTGCTGCTGCAGCGGGACGGCGGCAGCATGAGTGATCTCGCCTCTGCTTGGGAGTCCATTCACGAAGCCAGCCTCGACCCGATCAGCGCCGCCAACCTTGAGGTGGAGGTGCTGGAGCATGCGTTGCAGTTGGTGAAGCAGAACAAGGCGAGCAGCAATTTCCTGTTCGCCGGCGAACCGGCGACCGAACGCAATCTGCGTCCCAAGCTCGAGAAGGTCTACCGCGACCTGGCCATGTGGTCGCGGGACGACGAGGAACGCAGACGGCTCATCACCCAAGCCGACCAGACCCGCAGATGGAGCCTGCTGTGACCGACCAGGGCATCTCCCAGCCGCCCACCGAGCCTGCCGTGGCCCCGGCCGAACCAACCACCTGGGCCCAGCCGCCGGCCGCGTCCGAGCGTGCGGCCGGTTGGGTGCAACCGGCGACCGGCGCTGCGCGCAGGTTGTACGGGTCGACCGAGGCGAGGCAATGGCAGCCCAACCTGGCGCTCGCCGCTCGCGCCGAGCAGGATGCCGCCGCGGAACGGGCGGCGATGACCCCGATCCCCAGCCCTGCGGTCGGCCACGCCCCGGTGCGCACCTTCACCCCTGTGGTGCAGAGCTGTCCGCGCTGTGGTGGCAGCATCGACTTCGACGGGTACTGCGAAATGTGCGGCGCCAAGGCGCCCAGTATTCGGGACCACTTCGAGGAGAACCCAGCCGACTGGGTCGCCGGGGTAAGTGATCGAGGCATCAGACATCCGCGCAACGAGGATGCGCTGGCCCTCGATGGCACCGCCCAGATCGGTGGCCGCGCTGTCCTGGTGGTCTGCGACGGGGTCTCGATGTCGTCCGACTCCGACGTGGCCTCGCTGGCTGCGGCCCAGGCCGCGGTCGGCTACCTGGGCGCCCGTGTCGACTGGAACTGGGACCTGGCCGATCTGGTGCCCGGTTCGCGCACCCGCCGCCTGCTGACCGAGGCTGCGGAGGTGGCCAATGCGGCGGTGCTGGAGAACTCCGACCTGACCGAGATCAGCCCCGCGTCCTGCACGCTGGCGATGGGGCTGGTGTCAGGGCGCCAGTTGCTGGCGTCCACGTTGGGTGACAGTCGGGTCTATTGGCTGCCGGACGATGGCGCGGCCGTGCTGCTCAGCACCGATGACTCGGTGGCCCAGGAGCAGATCGACGCCGGAATGGATCGCGAGGCCGCCGAAACCGGAATCCATGGTCATGTCATCACCAAGTGGCTGGGACGCGACGCCCCCCAGATCGACCCGAACGTGAGCGGCACCTTGGCGGAGGGGTCGGGCTGGCTGCTGGTCTGTTCCGATGGGCTGTGGAATTACGCTTCCGGCCCGGTGTCGATGGGCCGACTGGTCGGCCATTTCGCGGCTGTGGACGCCGACCCGCTGCGGTTGGCCAGGGCGCTGGTCGGCTGGGCCAATGAGCAGGGTGGTCATGACAACATCACGGTGGCCCTGGCTCGCGTCGACCGGTCGCCGGTCGCGTCGCCGGTGAGCCCACCCGAGGTGGGCGCCTACGAGATCGACATCCCCACCGCCCGGACTCGTCCGGTGGCCACGGCCGGGCCCAGCCCGGCAGGCTAATCTGGCCGGGGCGGATTTGCGCCCTGTCGAGGACGAAAGGAACAACCCCGTGGCACTCTTCTCCACCGCGGTGTACCAGAACGAGCACCTGCCCGACGGTGGGACCGACGTCAACGCAATCGTGCGGATCGGGGTGCAGGACGCGGGCGCGGCGGGCTCGGATGGTGCGGCGGGCGAGATCATCATCGTCGACTGCTCTGGGTCGATGGGGCAGCGTTCGATGATGGCTGCCCGGCAGGCGGCCATGGTGGCTTTGGACAACATCCTGGAAGGCACCTACTTCGCGGTGGTCTCGGGCACCCACGAGGCCTACCTTGCCTACCCGATCGTTCAGTCGGGGCCCGGCATGGTGCAGATGACTCCCCGCACCCGGCGCGAGGCGAAGGACTCGATCAGCCGACTGGTGGCCGACGGCGGCACCGCGATCGGACGCTGGCTGACCTTGGCCCTTGCCCTGTTCAACTCGATGGGGGGCCGGATGGCGCAGAAGCACGCGCTGCTGCTGACCGACGGCGCCGACGAACATGAGACCCCCGAACAGTTGGACGCCGCCATACGTGCTTGTATCGGACAGTTTCAGTGCGACTGCCGCGGTGTCGGCACCTACTGGGTGGTCAGTGAGGTGCGGAAGATCTCGCGCGCCCTGATGGGCACCCTCGACATCATCCCCGAGCCGTCGATGATGGCTGCCGAGTTCGCGAAGATCATGCAAACCGCAATGAACCGGGGGGTCTCGTCGGCGAACCTGCGGGTCTGGGTGCCGCAGGGCGCGCAGTTGCTCTTCGTCCGGCAGGTCTCGCCCACCGTGGAGGACCTGACCAATCAGGGGCAGCCGGTGAACCCGTTGACCGCCGACTTCCCGACCGGCGCCTGGGGTGACGAGGAACGCGACTACCACGTGTCGGTCCGGCTGCCGGCCAAGGCGGTCGGCCAGGAACAGCTGGCGGCCCGCGTGCAACTGGTGGTGGCCGACCAGCCGCGTACCCAGGGCATGGTCAAGGCCGTCTGGTCGAACGACGACAATCTGACTGCGCAGATCAACAATGAGGTGGCGCACTACACCGGGCAGACCGAACTGGCGGCCGCCATCCAGGAGGGTCTGGCTGCCAAGCAGGCCGGCGACCTGTCCACTGCGACCAGCAAGCTGGGCCGCGCGGTGCAATTGGCGACCGAGACGGGCAACCGGGAGGCGACCACGAAGCTGCGCAAGGTGGTGGATGTGGTCGATCCGGGTTCGGGGACGGTGCGACTCAAACGCAACGTCAGCAAGGCCGACGAGATGGCGCTTGACACTTCGTCCACCAAGACGACCAGAACCCGGCAGTCGGATGCCGAGCAGCCAGAGGAGTGAGGTATGACACGGTGTCCGCAGGGGCATGAGAGCTCGACCGGCGACTACTGCTCGATCTGTGGCACGCCGATGCCGGCATCGCCGCAACCCGCCGGGTACTCGGCTTGGCCGCCCAGCCCGGCCCCGCAGGTGGCGGCGACACCGCCCACACCATCGGGGCCCAGCGTGCAGCCGTGCCCTGTCTGTGGTTCGGTCGCCGCGGTGGACGCGTTCTTCTGTGAGACCTGCGGTTACGACTTTCTGACCGGCTCGCTGCCGCGCGGTGTGGCGCGGGACGGTGGCGAGGCCGGGCCGGCGGAAGCACCGCCGTCCGCCCCTGAAGCGATGGTGGGCCAGGCCCCTGCGCAGGGCGCCGCCGCAGCCGCGGGGGAGCAGCAGTCAGACGATGCCGACTCCCCGGACGCGCCGCAGCGCGAGTCGGTCGAGGCCCCGCCGGCGTCCCCGGTGACCACCTTCGACCTGGGTGAGGTGCCGACCCATGCGGTCGCCGACAGCCCACTGGTCGCCGAGCCGGCGCCGCAACCGCAACAGTCGACCGCGCCCAGGCCGCCGAACACAGATCTGCTTTCGCTGGGGGAGCCCGAGCGGGATGTCCCTGATCCCGGCGATCTGCGCCCGATGGTGGTGCCGCCGCGGCCGGCTCCGAGGGTGCCGGACGGCCCTCGGTCGGCTGCCCAGGAGCCAAGGTCCGCGCCGGGACAGGGACGCCCGCATCCCGGGCAACCGGCGCCCACCCGCCCCGGATCGGTGCTGCCGACCACGCCGGGGCCCGCCCGCTGGGTGGCGGAGATCTGGATCGACCCGGAGTGGTACCGCATCCAGCAGGCGCCGGAGCAACTGCCATCGCCCGGCCAGCCGCTGATCCAATCGCTGCGCAAGTCGACGATCGTCATCGGGCGTACCTCGGCGAGCGGTCGTCCCGACCTCGACTGCGTCACCGACACCGGGGTGAGTCGCCGGCAAGCGGTGCTGACCACCGATGGCATCCGTTGGTTCCTCGAAGACCTGGGCTCGTCCAATGGCACCTACATCGGCCAGGTCGATCGACCGTTGCCGACCGCACCGATCTCGGGGCGGGTGGAACTCGGCCCGCACGACCGAATCTACGTGGGCTCCTGGACAAGGATCGTGGTACGTCCTGCGCTGATGCAGGAGGCCGAGCTGTGAGGCACCTAGCGGCCTGACGGGGTTCCGACGGGCCTGCCCATTGCGAACACGCGCCGTCGTGCTGCTCGCGGTCTGTTAATTTGGGCAGATGCTCGCGATTTCCCGCAGCACGATCGGCGATCTGCTCACCCGCAGCGCGCGACGCGCACCTGACACCCCTGCACTCCACTTCGAGGACCGAACCTGGACCTACCAGCAGCTTGAGGAAGCCAGTACCCGGGTGGCGGCGGGGCTGCTCGACCTGGGGCTGCGCAAGGGTGACCGGGTGGCGGCGTTCGGCAAGAACTCCGACGCCTACGTGCTGCTCTGGTTCGGCGTCGTCAAGGCTGGTTTGGTTCATGTGCCGGTGAATTTCGCCTTGACCGGGCGTGAGCTGGAGTACATCCTGCGCCAGTCCGGTACCCGTGCTGTTTTCGTGGACGAGGGGCTGCGTCCGGTTCTGGCGGCCTGCGGTTTCTCCCCCGAGACGACCGGGTCGCTGCGGTCGGGTCACGATGGGGTCGATGTGCTCGCCTGGGCGCGCAGCCGGACGCCGGCACCTGAACTGGCCGTCGAGGTGGGCGACGATGACTTGGCGCAGATCCTCTACACTTCGGGAACCACCAGCGTGCCGAAGGGCGCCATGATGACGCATCGGGGGCTGGTGCACCATTACGCCTCGGCCGCGATGGCACTCGACCTCCGGTCGTCGGATCGCGTGTTGCACGCCCTGCCGCTGTACCACTCGGCGCAGATGCACGTCTTCATGATGACTTCGCTCATGCTCGGATGTACGAGCTGGTTGCTCGACGTGCCTGCGCCGACCCGGGTGCTCAAGGCGATCGGCGCCCACGACATCAACGCGTTCTTCGCCGCGCCCACTGTGTGGATCGCTTTGCTGGCGCTGCTCGACAAACAGCCGGAACTCGGCAGCAATCTGCGGAAGGCCTTCTACGGCGCCTCCATCATGCCCACGCCGGTCTTGCAGCGGCTCCGCGCGCTGCTGCCCGGGCTTGGCTTCTACAACTGTTTCGGCCAGTCCGAGATGGGCCCGTTGGCGACGGTGCTTCGTCCCGAGGAACACGACGAGCGTCCTGCTTCGGCCGGGCGGGCGATTCCGTTCGTCGATATGCGTGTGGTCGATGACGCCATGGTGGACGTGGCCCCCGGCGAGGTCGGTGAGGTGGTCTATCGGTCGCCGCAGCTGTGCCTGGGCTACTGGGACAAGCCGGAGGAGACGGCGGAGGCCTTCGCCGGCGGCTGGTTCCATTCCGGCGACCTGGCTTCTGTGGACGCTGAAGGCTTCATAACCGTCGTCGATCGCAAGAAGGACGTCATCAACTCCGGTGGCATCGTGGTCTCTTCGCGCGAGGTCGAGGAAGCGTTGTTCCTGCACCCCGCGGTGCGTGAGGTGGCAGTGGTCCCGGTCCCAGACCCGAAACGGGTCGAGGTCGGTATCGCGGTGGTGGTCCTCGAGGAGGGCGCGAGTGTTGATGAGGCGACCTTGATTCGGCATGCGCGGGGCGTCCTCGCCGAGTTCAAGGTGCCCAAGCACATCCATTTCGTGGACGAACTGCCCAAGAACACTGCCGGCAAGCTCCTGAAGCGGGACTTGCGGGATCGCTACGCCGCCAGGTCGTGACTCGGTTCCTTCTTGTCGTCGGACGCTGACCGGCAAAGGCCGAAGGAAGCCGGTCACGGTCACGGTCACGTCCGGGGGGCGGTTGCCGCCGGACCTAAACTGGGCCCCCGTGAACGAACAGCCCCAAGTGCGATACGCGTCCATCGGGTCGGGGAACTTCGCGACGATGCTGGCCGTCATGGTGCTGGTGGTGGTTCTGTCGAGTATCGGCGCTTCCAAGGGTGTGGTCATCGGACCGGTGATCACCGATGGCGCCTTCTTCTTGTTCCCGCTCGCCTACATTCTCGGCGACGTGATCACCGAGGTCTACGGGCCGCCGGCAGCCAGACGTGCGATCATCACCGGCTTCCTGGGGAGTCTGTCCGCGGTGCTGGTATATGCGCTGATCATCTGGTTGCCCGGCTTCGATGACGAGTTCGGATTGGCGAAACAGCACGCGTTGGAGGTCGCGCTGGGGCCGGTCTGGATCGTCGTGCTGGCCAGCCTGCTGGGCTACGCCGCCGGGCAGAGCGTGAACTCGTTGATCATGTGGGCCGGCAAACGGCGCAACCAGGAGTCAAAGCTCTACCGGCGGTTGATCTCTTCCACGGGAGCCGGGGAGGCGGTCGACACCATCATCTTCTGCACGGTGGCCGCGCAGGCGATCGGCATCGACAGCTTCGCGCAGTGGGCGAACTACGCCCTATTCGGCTTCTTGTGGAAGGTGCTGGTGGAGCTGTCGCTGATGCCGGTCACCGCACGCGTGATCGGCTGGACGAAGAACCACGAGCCCAGCTACGGGTCGGCCACGTACTGATCGCTCGACGATCGGTGACGAGGCTACGAGCCGCAGCTGCAACCACCACACCCACAGCTGCCACCCGAACCCTCACCCATGGTGATGAACTGCGCCTGGTGAGTTTCGGCCCAGACCTGCTCGAGCGCGTCCAGGAAGAGCTCGGCCGGCTGGGCGCCGC
>CALMKG010000405.1 GCA_937867175.1 uncultured Propionibacterium sp.
CAGATCCCCGAGCCCGCGCCCCAGGCCGGTCCGTTTCGGCTGTGCGTTCATGCGCTGCGCTCCTCTGTGACAGCCGCGCCCCGCTGCGCGATCTCGGTGGCCGCGTGGAAGTAGGCCTGGGCTCCCGCGGAGGCCGGGTGGTAGGTGAGGACGGTTTGCCCGTAGCTGGGTGCCTCGGAGACCCGCACAGAGCGGGGGATCACGGCCTCCAGGGTCTGTGCGGCGAAGTGCTTGCGCACTTCGGCGGACACCTGGGTGGCCAGCCGGGTGCGTCCGTCAAACATGGTGAGCAGCACCGTGGACAGGTACAGCTGATCGTTCATCGAGCCCTTGACGAGATTGATCGTGCGCAGCAACTGGGTGACCCCCTCGAGCGCGTAGTACTCGCACTGGATCGGGATCAGGATCTCGGTGGCTGCCACGAGAGCGTTCAGGGTGAGTAGGCCCAGAGATGGCGGGCAGTCGATGAAGACGTAGTCTGGTCGGCGCTCGGCGACGTAGTCGCGCAAAGCGTGCAGCAGCTGACTCTCCCGGGCTGGCGTGTTCACCAGGCCGATCTCCGCCCCGGCCAGGTCGATGGTCGCCGGCACCACCCAGAGGCCCTCGGCCTCCGGCGACGGCTGGGCGAGTTCGGCGATCGGCACCCCTGCGGTGAGCGCCTCGTAGGTGCCCCGAATGCCCTCGTGGTGCTCGATGCCCAACGCGGTGGACGCATTGCCCTGCGGATCGAGGTCGACGACCAGCACCTCGAGACCACCCAGGGCCAGCGCGGTGGCGATGTTCACCGCCGTGGTCGTCTTGCCGACGCCACCCTTCTGGTTGGCGATCACGAAAATGCGCGTGGCCGCAGGCCGCGGCAGGGTCGTTTCACGTGAAACATCGGACGCCAGGTCGTCCGGCTCCTCCGTGGACTCCACGGGGATCTCCGGACCTTCGAAGGCGATCCGACGTGGGGCGTCAGGCGGCTTGATCGACATCACACTCCAAGAACGGTTTCACGTGAAACATCAGGATACGGGCTGCGAATCACCCTGGCGCCGGATCTCCACAGCCCAGGTGACATCGGGAGTGCCGGGGACCGGAAGCTCCCGCACCACGCCGGTCAGCCGGTCGCGCCGGAGTGAGCCGGCGGCCGCCGCAAGCTCTGCGGACGCACTCGCTCCCTTCAACGCCACCAGGACGCCGCCCGGCGAAAGCAGTGGTGTGCACCAACCCACCAGTCGTTCCAGCGGCGCCACCGCACGCGCCGTCACCACCTGGTACCGCACCCGGTGCTCCTCGGCGCGTCCCCGCGCCACTTCGACGCGCTCAGCCAAGCCCAACTCAGCAACGGCGAGCTCGAGGAACTCGGTGCGGCGCAGCAGCGACTCCAGCAGGGTCACCCGCAAATCCGGACGGTACAGCGCCAAGGCGATGCCGGGCAGCCCGGCACCCGAGCCGACGTCGACCACCGTGGCGCCCTCAGGCACCAGCGGGGAGAGCGCGACACTGTTCAGGATGTGCCGGTCCCACAGGCGATCACCCTCGCGAGGACCGAGCAGACCCCACTCGCCCCCACGAGAAGCCAATATATCTACATATTGCTTTATCGCCTCAGAGGCCGGGCCAAACTGCCCGGCGAACTCTTCGGTCACGCCTTGGCAGCACCACAACGCGGCGCTGCGGCTCCTCACCTTCGGACTCGCTGATCAAGCCGGCCGCCGCGACCGCGTCATGGACGATCTTGCGCTCGAAGGGATTCATCGGCGCCAGCCGCACGGGCTCACCGGTCTCCTTCACGTCGTTGACGGCGTCGGCGGCGAGTTCCTGCAGCGCGGTGCGACGCGTCTCCCGGTGACCGGCGATGTCGAGCATCAGCCTGCTGCGATGCCCGGTCTCGGTCATCACGGCCAGCCGCGCCAGCTCCTGCAGCGCCTCGAGCACCTCGCCATCGCGGCCGACGAGCACCTCAGAACCGTTCAGAATCGAGATGTGCGCCCGTCCGCCTTCGACGAAGGTGTCGATGTCACCGTCGAGATCGGCGATGTCGAGCAACTCCTCCAAGTAGTCCGCAGCGATCTCGCCCTCGTTCTCCAGGGCGACTTCCTTCTTCGACCGGCCCTCGGCCACCTCAACGGTGTCCTCGTCCGCCGCGGTCGGCTGGTCGTTGTTCTCTTCGCTCATCGCAATTTCCTCTTCGATCGGGCTCTGGTCACTTCTTCCGGGCGGCGCGCGGGTTCTTCCGCGGCTGCTGCCGCTGGATCACCTGTCGCTGCACACCGTTCTCACCGGACGCGGCACTCTCGGTCGCCGCGGACTGGCGGGCCACCTTTGCCGGGTCGGCCGCCGGACGCTTCATGGCGCCGCGCCGCTTGGCGGCGAGCTCCTCGGGATCCTTGCCCTTCGCGCGCATCCGCTCCTCCCAGTCCACGTAAGCCGGGGTGCCCGGGGCCGGGTTGTTGTGGATGAGGATGTACTGCTGGCCCATGTTCCAGATGTTGGTGGTCAGCCAGTAGATGAGCACGCCGATCGGGATGCTCACGCCGCCGATCGCGTACATGATCGGGAACATGTACAGCATCATGTTCTGCTGCTGGGCCATCGGGCCGGTCATGGCGGCCGGGGGCATGTTCTTGCGCATCAGCTGCAGCTGAGTG
>CALMKG010000406.1 GCA_937867175.1 uncultured Propionibacterium sp.
GGATCGGTGCGCGCAGTGCTGTCCGCCCGGTTGCACGTTGCGCGGCATGGCGCCAGGGCAGCCGAGTCGCTGCCCGAGATCCGGCCCGCCAGCCGTCGTGGCGTGCTGCAGCTGCAGGTGCTGAAGGTGGCGGCGCTGGCCCGAACCCGGCCCGTCGAGGCCGAGGCTCGGCTCCTCGACGTCGCCGAAACGGCCCACGGGTTGGGCCTGCTGCGCATTCTGACCGCAGCACCCGCGGAGGTCTTCTCAGTGGCGGAGCGGGTGGCCGCCCACCACGACTCGTCCGCCGCGTCGGTCCTGCTCCGGGCGACAGGCCAGCCGACAGGCGGCGGCCACGGCGTCCCCCCGATCCGGCTCAGCCCCGGCGAGGGCGAGCTGCTGGAGTTGCTCAGCCACGGCGGCAGCACGGTGGACGCCGCCGCCGCGCTCGGCGTCTCAGTCAACACCGTCAAGACGCGGCTGCGGCGGTTGTACGCCAAGCTCGGCGTCCATGACCGGGAGGCTGCCCTCAAGGCAGCGGCGCGGCTGCCCTAGCCTCACCACGACGGCGGCGTACGGCCTTGCCCAGCTCGACAACGGCCGCGAAGGACAACGACAGGCCCAGCACCACCAGCCACTGACCCATCGTCAGCCCGGTGGTCAGCAGCAGCCGCTGCAATGGGCCCAATTCCGTCGCCAGCACCGTAATGACCACGCCGGCCACCGTCAGCAGGGCCGGCATCACCAGTGCACCGGTGAAGGCGGACGCAGCAGGCTTGCGCATCACGAACCCGGCGAACGCGGTGGACAGCGCCATCACGGCGAACCCCATCGTCACCGACGCGGTGGCGTGGTCGGCCGACGGCGCGTCGGGGCCGAAGGCCACCGGCAGCAAGGCAAGCACCCCCCACCAGACGCCGAGGACAATCCACCAAACCGCATTCTGGCGCCCGAAGATCTTCTCCCGAGGATCACGCGGTGGCCGGTCCATCAGGCCGGGCTCCACGTCGTCCAGGGAGATGACCACCACTGGAATGACGGCCAGGGTGAAGTTGAGGAACAGCACCTGCAACGGCAGCAGCGCAACCCCTGAGTTCACGTTGAACGCCGTCGCCAGCAGGAACATCGTGACCAGCCCGAACAGCTGGGTGAGCTGGTAGCCGATGTAGGCGGTGATGCGGGAGAAGATGCCGCGTCCCAACTCGACCGCATGCACCAGCGTGGCGAAGTTGTCGTCGGTGAGGATCATCTTGGCTGCCTGCTTGGAGACCTCGCTGCCCGAGCCCATCGCCACCCCGATGTCGGCCTGCTTGAGGGCTGCGGCGTCGTTCACCGCGTCACCGGTCATGGCCACCACGCTGCCGTCGGCCTGGAGCAGTTGCACCAGCCGCATCTTGTCCTCGGGCGACACCCGACCGAACACCTGGGTTTCGGGGATGCGGTCGTGCAGCTCGGCGTCGGAGGACGCCGAGAACTCCGCGCCCGTCATACCGCCGGGCGGCAGGCCCAGCTCGGCGCCGATCGCCTCAGCGGTGACCAAGTGGTCGCCGGTGATCATCCGCACCGTGATGCCGGCCCGGTGCGCCACCCGAACCGCCTCGATCGCCTCAGGCCGCAGCGGGTCGATGATGCCGACCAGCCCGAGGAAGACCAGGTCACGCACTGCCCCCATCGGGTCCAGCGCCACGTCTGGCTGGGCGCTCAGCGGCATGGGACGCACGGCCACCGCCATCACCCGCAGCCCCTGCCCGCCGAGGCGAGCGTTGGCGATGTCGATCTCTCGCCGCGCCTGCGTGATCGGTACCGGCTGGCCGTCGGGCCCCAGGGCTACGGCGCACCGGTCGAGGATCACATCGGGCCCGCCCTTGACCAGCGCCACCACGGACTCGGCGCCACGGAACGGCAGCACGTGGAAGGTGGCCATGAACTTGTAGTCGGAGTCGAACGGCACGGTGGCGATCCGCGGGTAGCAGCGCCGGGTCTCGCCGACGCTGACACCCAGCTTCTCAGCCAGGACGACCAGCGCGGCCTCGGTGGGGTCGCCCACGATCTCGCCCCGGCGGTTCACCGTGGCGTCGCTGGCCAGCGCGCAGACGAACGCAAGGCCCTCGAAGTCCGCGGCCGGCGCGCCGGCCACCCCCCGGATGGCGCCCACGCTCGCGTAACCCTCGCCGTCGACCTCGTACCAGGAACCGGCGTGGTAGACCGCCCGGGCGGTCATCTGGTTCAAGGTGAGGGTGCCTGTCTTGTCGGTGTTGATGTGGCTGGTGGCGCCGAGGGTCTCGACGTCGGTGAGGTTGCGGACGATCGCCTGCGCCTTGGCCAGTTGCTGCGCGCCCATGGCGAGCATCGACTGGACGAAAGTGGGCAGCCCGGTGGGGATCGCCGAGACGGCCATGGCCACCCCGAGGAACATCAGTTCGGCGAACGACATGCCACGGATCAGGCCCACCACCAGGATGACCGCCAGCGTCCCCCAGGCCACCATGCCGAGTTTGCGGGTGAGGTCGTCGAGTTGGCCTTGCAGGGGCGACCGGGTGCGCTGCACGGTGGTCAGCATCGTCGCGATGCGGCCCACTTCGGTGTCCATCCCGGTCGCGGTGACGATCATCGTCCCGCTGCCGCGGGTGACCGAGGTGTTCTGGTAAAGCATGTCGGCGCGGTCGCCGAGCGCCACGTTCCCACCGCTGACCGGGGTGGCGGCCTTCGGGACCGGGGCGCTTTCGCCGGTCAGTGCAGCCTCCTGGGCTTCCAGGCTCGCGGCAGTCGCCAGCCGTCCGTCCGCCGGCACCAGGTCGCCTGCTTCGACGGCGACCAGGTCTCCCGCCACCAGTTCGGCGGCGGCGATCATCTGCAGCTTGCCGGCCCGGACCACTTTGGCCTGGGGCACCTGCAGATCCGCCAGCGCCGCCACGCTGGCACGGGCCTTCAATTCCTGGTTGGCGCCGAGCACCACGTTCAGCACCACCAGCGCCGCCACCACCCAGGCAGTGGTGGCCTGCTGAATCACGATGCTGATGACCCCCACCAGGATGAGCATCAGGTTCATCGGATCCCGCACCTGTGACAGGGCCACGGCGACCACTGACGGTTTCGCGTCCTCGGTCAGCAGGTTGGGGCCGTGCTCGCGCAACCGGCGGGCGGCTTCGGCGTCGCTGAGGCCGCTGCGGGCGTCGGTGCCCAAGGCGACGGCGACCGCGGCGGCCTCCAGCAGGTGCCATTCGGCGGGGGGCGTCTCGCCGCGGACGGTGGTGGGTGTCTGCGTCACTTCCGGACCTCCTGGGCGCTGTATCCTCCCAGCTTCCACGGAAGCCACCGCCGGCGGGTACGTGGGTGACACCCGCGGGTGACCGGCGGGTGACCCATCCGGGGCGATACCGTGCTGGTGACGCGCCGCGGGGCGATGCTTACACCATGCCGATGCCTTCATCGCGAGCCGCGGACCTGGCACTGCTGCGCCGCTTCGAACCCGTCCTGCGCCTGACCGCGGGAGAGATCTTCCTGCCCGTCTGCGTGGCGGACTACCTGCGCCCCGCCGAACTCGTGGCCGCGGCCGGCTCCGATCCGGCGACCATCCTGCTGAACCGCGGTGAGGTGACCCCTGAGTCTCTCGCCGCCTGCGGGCGCGACGCCCCAGACGATGCCGCGCTGTCACTGCGCTACGTTGAGCGGCCACTGACCTGGCGGGAGGTCCGCAGCTGGCGCCGGAACGGCGGCCAGCCTGCGTTCCGGCCGGTCAGCCGCACCGCCGCCGTCGGCATGGTGGCGCGCCTCATCGCGGCACTGATACAACTCACCCTCATCGTCCGCGGGACAGTCCCCGGGGGGTGGACTGCGGCAGCCGCCGAACTGTCGCGCGCCTTCGACGGCCACTGCACCTACTACGGGCGGGTGACCCGCGACGGGGGCTACCTCGTCTTGCAGTACTGGTTCCTGTATCCGATGAATGACTGGCGGTCATCCTTCGGCGGCGTGAACGACCACGAGGCGGACTGGGAGCAGGTGACGCTCTTCCTCACCGATCAGCCGGACCCCGAACTGGCGTGGGTGGCGTTCTCCAGCCATGACGAGGTGGGCGCCGACCTGCGCCGGCGTCCCGACGACCCGGACCTCACACTGGTCGGCGAGCACCCCGTGGTCTTCGTGGGGGCCGGCTCGCACTCGGGGACCTACCTCCCGGGTGAATTCCTGGTCACGATCGCGCCCGATCTGCCGCGCCCGCTGGAGACGATCCGCCGCTCCGTCGCCCGGATCCTGCCGTGGTCTGCCGGCGCCGGCACCGGC
>CALMKG010000407.1 GCA_937867175.1 uncultured Propionibacterium sp.
GCTGCTCGGCTTGGTCTCGGCCGAGATCGGCGCCCGCATGCTGCTCTGGTTCGCGCTCATCGGCTGCGGGCTGGCGGCCTACCTGGTCGTCCTGCTGCTGCACGTCCCGCTCGGCATCCAGACCAGGCCGGCCGAGGACGACTGAGCCGGAGCCCGGCCCGGCCTCAGCTCAGCGCCGCGACGAGCAGCCCTATCACCAGGTTCGCCGGATAGCCCAGCACGATCACCACTGACAACAACGAAGCCAGCGCAGACGCGCCAAGGCCCAGCGGACGCCGGAGTCGGGCGAGTCGCACGGCGGCGGTCTGCAACCCGACCGCGACGACGGACAGGGCGCCGACCAGCACAGGCTGGCCGGCCAATCCGAACGGGTCGATGGTCCAAGGTGCTGTCTGCAGCACCAACTGGAGATAGGGGCCGGCCAGCGCGTCCCCGCTGGCATGCCAGACCAGCGCGCTGACCCCGCTGGTCACCCCGAGCGCCACCAGCCAACCGGTCCCCCGAACCAAGCCGAGCACCGGGTCTGGTCGAGTCGGCGGGAAGCTGGCCACGGCACGCTCCAGCAGCGCGTGCGCCAACCCACCGATGGCCCAACCCGCACCGAGGGCGGCGGGCAGTACCGCGCATTGGGCAGCCGTGATGGGCGTCCCGGACGCCAGCGTCTGGGCCCAGACGCTCGCGCCGGCGGCGATCCCGACACCGGCACCCAACCGCCGCAGGCCGCCGCGTGGGTCGTCGGCGAACCAGTCGACCGCGCAGGCCGGCAGCAGCGATACCGCACAGACCCCCAGGACGACTGCCCCGATCTGTAGTCCGGCGGCCACCCCGGCCCCCGGGATGGCAACCAGTGCGGCGCACAGCAGCGCGTAACCAAGGCTGAGGGCTGCGCGTCCCCACAGCTGGCCCCGCAACCGGTTGGCCCGGACGCGCCGGCGCGCCTGACGCTGCTGGCGGGCCCATGCCTTCCGGTCGTCCTGTTCGCGGCGTGCCAGCGCGGCGGTGCTGCGGCTCACCTCGGCGACCACCGGTTCGGCCGCCACCACCAAGCCGCGCTGTTCGCCGGTGGCACTGATCACCTGATCCACCAACCGGTCAGCCCAAGCCAGCTGCCCGGTCGGCGCCTTCTTGGCGGCAGCCGCCGCTGCCCGCAGAGTCTCGCGGCCGTCGGCCTGGCCCAACGCCACCGCGTAGCTTTCGGCGAGTTTGGCCTGGTCGCTCTCTTCGATCAATTGCCGCAGCCTTCCGGCACCGAAGCGCCCCCAGACCTCGTAGGTCTGTAGCCACCACCGGTGCAATGCCTGGTCGGCCCTGGCGAGCCGGTCGGCGTCGGCACCCTCCCGGACGGCGGCTGCGGCACGCAGGATCCGGTCGTAGCGGGCCTGCATCAGCCAGTCGTGGGCGCTCGCTTCCTCACCGGTGGCCCCTGGACGCCAGTGCCGGGCCGAACCGATGGTCGCGTCCAAGGATTGTCGGTCGAGACCGCGACCTCGGTAGTCGAGCGGGGCCTGCGGGTCGAGCGCCCCTTGCAGCCGCACCCAGCGGGCACCGACGCTGTCCTCCAGCTGCATGGCCCGCAGAGCGCCGGGGCCTTCGGGCAGGCCACGCAGCCAAGCCACCAGCTGCGGATCGAAATCACCGCCGAGGTATCGCGCGATCTCGTCCCAGTCGCCCCGCAGTGCCGCAACCAGTTCGCGTCCCGTGGCCACCCGGTGACCGTTGACGACCAAGCCGACCGGTCGCTGTTCGGGCGGACGGCGCAGCGACGCAAGCGGCACCGTCCGGACCAGGGGCGGGTCCTGGCCGCCCAGCCAGTCGCGCACCTGTGGCGCACCCCACCGGTCGGCAGGTTGGTAGGCGAGCAGGCCATCCACCAAGTTCCGCCAGCGGCGGTCCTCGATGGCCTCGGTGGTGTACCGACCGTCCACGATGATGGCGCGTTGCTCCTTGTCGGACGGCATGGTGCCGTCCGAAGCCGCCAGCAGGTGGCGACCGGCGACCAACTGGTACATGATCGCCCCCAACGCCCACCAGTCGATCGGTCTGGCCACCTGGCCCTTGGTGTGCACTTCGGGCGCAGCCCACGGCCAGGACGCGGCCACCGTCTGCATCAGCACCGTGCTGACCTGGTCGGCGGCCACCCCGAAGTCGGTCAGCACCAGGTCGAGCCGGGGATGCACGTCGCGCACCAGGATGTTCGCGGGTTTGAGGTCACGGTGGGTGATGCCAAGAGCGTGCACGTGGGCGATCGCTGCGGCGAGTTGCCGCAGCGCCTCCAGACAAAGCGCGGGGCGCAGCCGTCCCCCCTGTTGCAGCCGGTACTCGGCCAAGTTGCCGTTTCGGCAGAACTCCTGCACCTCCCAAGGCTCGCCCTCGGTTTCTCCGTGCTCGAGCAGGCGGACAACATGGCGGGGGTCGGCCCGGTAGAGCCGGCCCAGCACCTCACGGTCGAGTTGCGCAGCCGACTTGTAGAGCTTGACAACCACGTCGGCGCCGTCGGATTTTCTGATGCAGCGCACCAGGTCGGCTTGGCCGCCGCACACCTTCAGGTCGTACAGCGGCTGGTAGCGGCGCAACAACTCATCTGGCAGGTTGGTGCGTAGCCGAGGCGGCATGGCCTCGTCATCGGGGCGGCGCTGCACCACGGTGACCCCCGTGCTGTCAACGCTGGTCCGCCGGTGAGTGGTTGCGTCGATGTCATTGACACGCCTCAGTGTGCTCAACACCACGGTCGGCTCACGGTCAGCCGCCTCGCTTGGGCGACCGGTCAGCAGCACAGTGGGAACCACGTCGGACGAACCCTGAATGCGCGTGCCCTCGACCTTGGTGCCCTCAAGGCGAGTGTCCTCGACTCGGGTGCGCCCGTCGCGTCCGGGCTGGACGGGATAGCTCGGCTGAAGGCCCTTCACCCCCATGCGCCACCTCCATCTGCATCGGGCTTGCCAAGGCATGACCTGGCCAGCCTAACTGGGGTCGTTCCCGGTATCCGTCGGGGTTGCCTCACCTCGACCCCTGAATCAACCCCGAAACGACGTCCAACTGGCTTCGGCGATAGTCTGTTTTGCATCACACCGCCATAGCCAGGGAGCATTCCAAAGATGTCCAAGCCGATCCTCGTCCTCAATTGTGGGTCCAGCTCCATCAAGTACCAGATGATCGACGCCGAGAACGAGGAGTTGCTTGCCAAGGGGCTTGTCCAACGCATCGCCACCGGGACCGTGGGCACCATCGACCATGAAGTCCTGGCAGACGAACAGGGCGAGTTCCACGTCGACCAGGAACTGCCCGACCACGAGACCGCGCTCGGCACCGTCTTCCAGCTCTTCCGTGACCACGGCCCCGACCTGACCGCGACGTTCGCGGTCGCCCACCGCACCGTGCACGGCGGCGACAGGTTCGCCGCGCCCACCCGCATCGACAATCAGGTGGTCAAAACGTTACGCGAATTGTCGCCGCTGGCTCCGCTGCACAACCCGCCGGCTATCGCCGGCATCCAGGCTGCCCGCAAGCTGCTGCCGGACGTACCGCACATCGCCATCTTCGACACCGCCTTCTTCGTGAACCTGCCGGCCGAGGCCTACACCTATGCGATGGACATCGGCACCGCCGGGCGCACCAAGATCCGCAAGTACGGCTTCCACGGTACCTCCCATCAATACGTCAGCCAGCAGGTCAGCAAGCTGGTTGGCCGGGGCGACCTCAAACAGATCGTTTGCCACCTCGGCAACGGGGCGTCCATCTCTGCAATCGACTCCGGGCGCCCGATCGAGACCTCGATGGGTCTCACGCCGCTGCCGGGCCTGGTGATGGGCACCCGCACCGGTGACATCGACGCCGGCATCGTCGGTTACCTGCACCGCGAGCTGGGCTGGACCATCTCCGAGATCGACAACGAGCTCAACAAACGCTCGGGCATGCTCGGCCTAACCGGCCACACAGACATGCGCGATGTGGAGTCGGCAATCGAGGCCGGCGACCCCCGCGCGCGGCTCGGCATGGACATCTACGTGCATCGGCTGGTCTTCTACATCGGTGGCTACGCGGCGCTGCTCGGCCACCTCGACACAATCACCTTCACCGCCGGTGTCGGCGAGAACTCCCCCGAGGTGCGTTCCGAGGTCTGCGCGCGGCTGAAGGTCTTCGGCGTCGAGCTTGATGAAGAAGCCAACAAGGTGCGCAGCAAGCAGCCTCGGACCATCTCGACCCCCGATTCGAAGGTGCAGGTGCTGGTGGTTCCGACCAATGAAGAGCTGGCGATGGCACGTC
>CALMKG010000408.1 GCA_937867175.1 uncultured Propionibacterium sp.
GCAGCCACCGGATCACGCGGTGGCCCCTTCATCCACCACGACCGTGGACTTGACCTGTCCAAGCCGAGGCCTCGGTACCAGAAGCCTGTGACGGTTGCGATCGTCACGGCGACGAACCCGGCCGTGAGGGCGCCTGCGAGCCGATGCCTTGCCACGTACTCGGGCCAGCTTGCTCCCCGCGTGGCAGAGGCCGTTTCTGTAGAGCTCATCCTTGTTCTCTCCTCTTCGACGTTTCGCCAGACATAGTTCCGAGACGTGCCACACCCAGTGGTCTCGCACACCGTATACGTAATTCGATATTGGGGGAAGGCCGGTTGCTTGGCGTCTCGGAAGCCATCCCCGAGAGGTCGAGCGATGATCCGCATCGGCGACACTGCCTCTTGACAGGCCCGCAATCGCTGGGCTGGATGCGCGTGGCTAGGCCACGATGATGGTGGTCCGGCCGGCACCTTGTATCGCTGATCTCCGACCATCCACAGCGCGCGACCCTTTTCTTGCATCGCCCAATTGGTGATGACGCCCTGCTGCATCCTCGAGAGACCCATGAGCTGGCTGAGCTCGTCAGCGACCGACTCGTCCTGCCCCATCAGGACGCGAATGTCGGACAGGTTGAGCAGGTCCTTGGCGATCTGGGCGGCCTGGGTGCCCTGACTTCCTGCGGACAGGGGATCGGACGGCTTGTGATAAGTGACAACCTGGATGTCGCCTTCGGTCCGCGACAGGCGCAGGTTCGCGTCCAGGGCCATGACGGCGTCGAGCGACAGCCTGGTCTGCATCCACGCCTCGTCGCGAAGAACGATCCGGCGGTCGCCAGCTGACGCGGTCTCGCACATACTCTGGCCCCACGAGTTGAGGCACATCAACGCGATGCCGACGGCGACCTTGTTGCCGGTCTCGTGCAGGGCGCGTAACGACAGCGTCTGGATGGGTGCTCGCCAGTCGGGCCGGAACGTGGACTCGGTGTCGAACATCCCTTGCAGCGTTCCCTCACACAGCGCACCCAGTGCGTCACGCAGGGGGCGGGTGCTGTCGTAGAAGGCCTGCCGGGACGAGTACCGGCAGTCGGTGACCAGGGTGTCGCTGGATGAGTCGAGGGCCGACCACACCTGCGGGATGGTGACGGGCTTGAGTCGAGAGGACCCGGTCGACCAGCCCGTGAGGTGGCGCAGCACCTTGTTGATGACGCGCTCCTCGGTGGGGGTGAAGTCCACCCCCTGCGATCCGGTCAGCCCGCGGATGGGGAAGAGCCACCGAGTGAACGTCACGCTCGCGCGACGGTGCTGCTCCTCGCGGGTCTGTTGTGTCGCGACTGCCGCCGTCGGTCGGATCGACAGCGCCCAACGCGCGCACAAGCTCGTCGCCGACGACCACGTCGACGCGGTCATGATCGGGCGGGCGCTCTTGCGCAATCCCTCGTGGGCGAACGACGTCGCAGCCATCCGGCGCAGAGCCTCGGTTCCTGCACCAGTACGCGTACACCCTCTGACCCGCGGCCGATCTACGACCCTGCGCATGGGCGACCAAGGAGACACCATGCCCAAACCACTGCAGGTCATCGTCATCCACGGCTATGGAGCCACTCCAGAGAGCCACTGGTTTCCCTGGCTGCGTGATCAGCTGGGGGCGGAGAACGTCACGATCCCCGTCATGCCGGACTCGTCCGCGCCCGACGCGGACACCTGGGTGACGATCGCATCAGAGGCGATTGCTGGCGCGGACGCTAACACCGTCGTCATCGGTCACAGCCTGGGCGGCATCACCGCGCTGCGGGGGATCGCGGCGCAGCGTGAAGGCCTCCGCCTGGCTGGCATCGTGGTCATCGCTGGATTCGCCGAGAACTTACCCGGGTACGAGCCGCTGAACCCGTTCACGGTCGACAACCTGAACATGGAATCTCTCCGCGCCGTCAGCCCTCACAGGACGGTCCTCGTCGCTGACGTCGACCCCATCTTGGACGTTGCCGTCGTCAGGCGGCTGGCGGCCCGGCTCGATGCCAACGTCATCGAGGTCCCTGGAGCCGGACACTTCCAAGCCGATGACGGTGTCACCGAACTTCCGCAGTTGATGGACGTGCTCAGGGGCATCGCAGACGCAGACTAGGTGCCGCATCGGTGCAGGTCTCCCCGGTCCTGGCTGTCCCCGGAGCGAAAGCTCCGAGGAAGGCCTGCACCATTTTGGGCAGTTCAATCAATCGGCGCCTGGGCAGCGTCTTCATGATCGGGATCGGGATCTACGCCCAGTCTCGGCTGGAGGAAACCAAGCCGCAGGAGCGGGAGCGGGGCACCACTCCCCCACGTCTCCCGATTGCCGCCCTGCTACGCGACCATTGACGGGAGACCCTCCAGGCCGCCGGCGCCACCCTTCTCAACGCCGCGTCGTACTACGTGCTCACCGTCTACGCCTTGGCCTACTTCACGAACATCCTCGGCCACGAGCGGAACACGATTCTCGTCGCGGTCATCGGCTCGGCAGTCGTCTCCCTTGTCACCCTGCCCGCGGCCGGAGCCCTATCAGACCGCATCGGCCGCCGCAACACCTACTTCATCGGCGCCATCAGGTTGGCTGTCTGGTTCTTTCCAACCTTCAAGCTTCTGGAGAGCGGCTCCTTGGCCAGCGCGCTGATAGCACTCGTCGTAGCTCAAGTCATCTCAGCTGCACCCATCCCGCTTCAGCCTTGTTCGCTGAGATGTTCGGCGACTCGGTGCGCCACACCGGCGTGCCCCTCGGCTACCAGCTTGGAGCAGTCGCAGGCGGGGCCTTCGCACCCATCATCGCGACCGCCCTGTACGCCGAGTACGGAACCACCAACGCCATCGCGGTATACCTCGCGATCGTAGCCACGCTGTCCTTCGTCTCCGTGGCGCTCGTTCGCACGCATCAGGTGCCTGCCAAGAGCGGGCCTCTCGTAGGAGCGCCGCAAACTAGCCCTCAACGCGCCGCGACCGGCCGGGGTCACCGCCGGCCGAGTCGCGGCGCGTGGCGTTCAATCCACCCGCTTGGAGACGCCCGAGTTCAAGATCGCATGATGAGGAACACCGTAGAGACGCCGCTGACCCGTGGCCCGAAGTCAGGGTCTCGGGACAGCGGCATCCACGGCCAGATGACTGTTGCCGTCTTGTTGAGGCGGCCAGATCTTGCACGTTGCGGTTGTTGCGCGACACTGCTCGGCTACCTCGCCGGAGCAATGATTCGAGTACTCGCCTGAGCTTTGCGCTCGACGAGGAAGAACCAAGGCCCACTCGGGCGCACCGGGAACGTGTAGATCGATTGCCTGCTCAAGAAGACCGCAGAAATGGTCAGCGGTCACGCTGATACACGAGGCTCTGCCAGGCGATAGTCCAGCGCGCCGCTGGGGCACGCGCGCACCTGTTCGACGATCCGTTCGGCGTCTGCGCCGTCAGGCTCGATCCACTTCCGCTTCTTGGGATCGAACACCGACGACAGTTGAGTCCAGCAGCGACTGGCGTGCTGGCAGAACTCCGGTCGCCACACGACAGTGACGTCTTTGCCCTCGTACTCGATCTCCTTGGTCGCTCCTTGCCGGGCAACGAACGTCCGGACGGTGACGTTGCCTTCGAGCAGCATCGAGACAGGGCACTTGGATGCAACCTCTCGCAACTTCGTCTGCTGCTCCGGCGTCACGGCGCTCGTGAAGACAACGTCCCGGTCGATCGTCGTCTCGGGGAGCGCGCCTGGCTCCGCGTGCTGCCAGTAGTTGACCCCGACGGCGAGCGAAGGGATGTCCCACCCCTGCTTGTCGATGTACATGCGTAGCGTGACCAGGGTGCATGACGCGACCGACGACATGAGCAGCGTGAAGGGGTCCGGCCCATCGTCGCTCCCGCCGAACTTTGCGGGTTCGTCTGTCAGGAAGGACCCATTGCGCCACTCGATCATGCACTGATACCGAGCCCCGCTCGACCCGCGCACAGGTGCGTTCATCCGATACCGCATTGTCGACTCCGTTCGATCGAAGGATCCTTGCTTTGTCTGTCCCGACCCCGTGAGTTCGTGAGATTCGGGGTCAGTGCGGGCGCCTGGCGCAACCGTTCAGACGAGATGGCGGCGAACCCATTCATTCAACTCACCTGTCGGGGGCTCAACCATGTCGCCATACTCGGCGTGATCAGATACGAACTTCGCAACCATCGGGCACAGAGGAACCACTCGCAGGCCACGCTCCCGCGTCTGATCGAGCACCTCGCGTATGAGTTGGGTGGCCAAGCCGCGACCACCGAACTCTGCCTTGGTTTCGGTGTGGAAAAAGACCCGCCGCCCATCGTGATCGGCGAACATCGTCAGCGCGGCCTTGGTGCCGTTGACCGAAATGACGAACCGGTCTGCCTCCTGAGTGACAGGGGTCTCTCCCACTGCCCTTCCCCCTGTCTCTCCAGACGCCCTACTTCTCATGGCTGGACTTGCCTCCCTGCAGTCGATTGCGTAACTGTGACGGTCTGTCCCGAGGACGCCGACCGCACGATCGCCTCGAACGCGGCGGTCGTCGCGAGCATCTGGTCCAAGGTGACGGGGTAGGTCGGGCCACCTTGAGCTGCGGCGGCGAACGCCTCAACGTTGTCCCTCACAGCAGAGTGCTTCGTTGTGGCGCACGAATGCGCCCTCCCATGCCGGACTGCATGCAGCACCGTCAGCGGCGTGGGATCGGCACGGACAAGCCAACGGATTCCCGCGCACACCTGACTCCTGAGAGCGGTTGCCAACCGAGGCGCCGCCCGAGTCCAGGAGTCAGCATGACGATTCCCATCCAGATGAGTCTGCACGGGTTCATCGCCGCTGCACCGCAGATCAACTTCACGAGCAAGGGCACTGCCCGCTTCTACGCCCGCGTCGGCGTCGAGCACTACCGCAAGGAGACCGACGGCAGCTTCACGAAGCTGGAGCCGACCTTCCACGACCTCGTCGCCTACGCCAAGACCGCAGAGCGGGCCCACGCCAAGTTCAAGGTCGGCGACAACTTCGTCGCCTCGGGCTACATCAACGAATACGAGATCGACCGCAACGGTCAAACGCATGCCCGCGAGGAGTTCGTCGCCCGCAGGATCGGGCACGACCTCGCGCGCACGAAGTACGACGTCGACCGGACCCCATCGCGCCAGCCGGACCCGCCCGGCGCGGACCTGCCGACGGCCAAGGAGCCGGCCCAGGCCGTCGCACTCTGAGGCGGGGCGACGATGACCACCGACAGCGAGCAGGCCGAGTTCGCGTTGATGGAGCCTGACGACTACATGGTCGGTGGCGACCACCCGAGCGGCAGTCCCGTCCTTCCCGGGGCTGCCGCCTCGGATGAGGAGCCACTGCACCCGATCAACTGGAACCTGCTCACCGCTGACGAGGCCGAGGCCGAGTGGCTCGACCTCAACGCGTGGGTGCACTGGCTGCGCGCGACGTACGGCCTGCCACCGACGGTAATCCCGCCGTTTTGGCACCGGCACGACGAGCTGGTCTGGGAACTCTCCGCGCTCCATACGCACTGGCTGAACGCGTATGACCAGGACGGGAGCCCGTCCGCGCCACTCGCATGGCATCGCGATTTCGCCGACGCCCGCAACCGGCTGCGCGAATGGGTCTCGACTTGCGGCACGAAGCTCGACCGCGACCGCCCCACCCGGCTCACCACCTGGCCAGGTGAAGAGCCAGCCGAGCCCGGCGCCGAGGTCGTGATCGAGCACCGGGAAGCCGACTTCTGCGCCTACGTCATGGAAGACGTGGCCGCCCGGCAACGCATCGAGGAGCGAGCCCGAGCTGTCGCCAGAGTGTCCTGACCCTGCACAGACCCTCCACCCACCATTCCGTCCACATCGCCGGCAACCCGACCCCGGCCACTCGACCGGTCGGCCACACGGTGAACGACCAGCCCATCCCGCGGAAGGAACCGCCATGTTGCTCGCCCACGCCGTCACTCTCGCCGAAGTCCGCTCCTACCTTGCAGCCCTGGCCGACCAGGCGCTGACGTTCGACGCCTCCGTCGAGTACGAGCGCGTCCTGCTCCAGGTCGACTTCATGCACGGGGACTTCATCCCGGGCATCACCCACATCCCCGCCTACAGCCGCGACGTCCTCTTCGACGTCGCGTACGCCGCCATCGAGGAGCTCGCCGAGCACGGCGTCGACCTGCTCTCCGTCGAACTGTTGCTCGACATGCTGGAGGTGGCCTGGGCGAAGGACTTGCCCTGATGTACGGCGAGAACAGCAGCCACCTGCGCCACGCCCTCGGCGTCCTCGCACGCGAGCACCGCATCCAGCAACGACTCGGCGGCAAGGGCACCCACACTGTCCCCGAGACCACGACCGTCGAGGAACGAGAAGAACTGGGCAAGCAGATTCGCCGCTACCGGCAGTGCGTCCTGGCCTGGAGCCTTCAAGGCGTCGGTGCCGCCAACCCGCGCATCAACCTTGAAGGCACCACCGGACGATCCCGTGGCCCTGTCGAAGAACTGCGGTACCGGCTCACCGAAGCACTCTCCGCGTCCAGCGCCGAGCTCGCCCACGGCGAGGAACTCATCACCGAGCAGCCGTTTGCGACGGTCGAGTCCTGGCGACAAGCCGCCCGCGCCGCCGTACTGGGTGAACATGACCTCTCCGGCGGGGCCGGACCCGTCGGGCTCAGCGAGCAGCAGCGCATGACCGTCCTCAAGGACGCCGCCGACATCGTGCGTGGCCTGGTCGCGCTCGACCGCCGGTACGAAGGGGTGCCCGGATGGGAAAGGCTCCTCAACCAAGGGCGGCTCGGCCGTGCGGCCGAGGCTTGTGCCGCGCACGCCGGATGCGACGAAGCTGACTACACCGTCGACCAGCTCGGCTGGCGACCCATACCCCGACCGATGGACGGCCCGGCCATGCCCGGCCTGGCCGGGGTGTTGCAGGCGCAGTACAAACTGCTGCTCCACCTCATCGAACTGCCCGACGCACGCAGTCTGCGCGTGGTCATGGACTCTCAACGCGTCGTCGCACACGAAGCCGCCACACGCATTGGTGACGTCGAGCCTGAGCTTGCCGCGAGGTGGATCATCCGCATGCAGACCTACAGAAGGCTCGTCCAGGAGACGCGTGACCTTGGCGGCATTCTCGGCAAACCGGACGCAGCTAGCCAAGGCGCCATCGCCGCGGGTCGCGCCGAGAAGCTCGGCCGCGAGCCGCTGACCGACACCAATCAGTTGCGACAGCTCGACCGCATCTTCAGCCACATCGACGAACGGGTCTGCGCCGCCGTCGAGCACGGCATCAAGGAACGCCTCTACTTCCTGCGCGTTCCGTTCCCTCGCGTGGACGATCGCAGCCCCGGGATGGTGAAAGGTCTGCGGCACCGCTACGTGCCCATCACCTCACCCGTCCAGACCGACGTGCTCAGCATTGTGCGCCACGAACTCCGGCCAGCTCCGATCAAGCCGGCCCCGCCCAGAGGTGCCGCGCAGAGCCGCCTCGACTTCGAAGCTGCTCTCCGGCACCGCCCGGGCGACCCTCACCCACCGATGGCGCTTTGACCAGGCGCCAGCGAGCGAACTGGGGTCTACGTCATCCGACGTCATCGCCGACCCCCTTTGGCGCGAGCGCTTCCAGAATCTCGGCGGTCACGGGGTTCACCTTCTCGTCGGGCTCGATGTAGTGCTGCTTGGTGATCTCCGAAGAGGTGTGACCGAGCATTTCGGCAGCGAGGTCAGCGCCGCCCGCACGGTCAATCACGGTGGCGACTGTTCGTCGGAACGAGTGCGGCGTCACCCCCCTGATGCCGGCTTCGTCGAGCACGGCGCGCAGTCGCCGGCGCACGTTGTTGGTCGTCAGCGGCGTGTGGTTGCGACTGAAGAAGACCAGGTGCTCGGGCTCCTCGCCCGCTATTAGCACCAGTCGCTGGCGGAGCACCTCAGCAGCAAAGGAAGGCACGGAAACCGTCCGGGTCGACTTCTGGGTCTTTGGGTGGTGCTGACGATGGGTGGGCTTGCCCTTCGGGGACACGATGGTTCCGCAGATGCGCACCGTCGCCGGGGTAACGGTGACATCGACGTCGCACTTTCGGATCGCGAGCACCTCGCCGATGCGCGCCGAGGTCCCGAGCATGACCTCGATGATCTGCTCCAACTGCCCGTCCGGTTTGGGGCCAGCGAGTCCGGACGCACGCCTCCACGACCGGACCGCGCTACGGATGGCCTCCACTTGCTCGACGGTCAGTGCCATCGCGGTAGTCGGTGGCTTTCGCAGCCGCACGGTGTCGCGCACCGGGTTCTTGGCGATGGCTTCGTAACGCACCGCCAGCCCCAAGGCGAGGCTCAGCACCGTGCGCGCCTGCTTGGCAGTGCTGTAGCTCTTCGTGGTCGCCAGTGTCTTGATGAACTGGTCGACACGGCTAACCGTGATCTCTCTCAGGGAGAAGTGCTCGAAGGCCGGCAGGACAAGCTGACGCATGTTGCGCTCGTAGAGATCGCGCGTGCTCGGAGCGAGCTTGCCTTCCAGGTCAAGATCGCCGAGCCAGACGTCGACCAGGCGGCCGAACGAGCTGTCCGGGCCGAGCTCGCCGATCCCTCGCGCCGGTCCCCTCCGGATGGCGAGTTTCTCCTTCAGGCGGTGCTCGGCCAGCTTCCTGGTGGAGTCGCTGGCCTCGACTCTGCGGACCTGGCCGTCGTGGTCGCGGAAACGGACGCGCGCGCGAACGGTGCCGTTCGGCATGTTGGTGAACTCGATCGCGCCGAAGGTCCCGATCGGAGTGCGAGGTCTAGCCACGGCAGGTCACCTCTTCTCCGCGGAGCGACCCGGCGCAGTCTCGCGCTGGTTCTCGATCCAGTCGCGTACGTCGGAGACGGCGAACTTCAGGTGGCGACCCATCCGGATGCAGACCGGACCGCGTCCGGTCTGGCGCCATTCGTAGATCGTCTTGATCGGCACGCCGAGGTACTCGGCGAGCTCGTCGATGCTCAGGAGCGGGTCGAGCCCACTCAACGGGTTGGTGTCGGTCCTCATGCACGTCAGGTGCATGCTCCGCACCGGACGGCTCGGCAATGTCCGGAGCGAGTAGGGAGCAGCCGGAGCGCGGAGCGCCGGGGACACCTACGAGATGGTCAAAACGGAGGGTTTCCGGAGGGAGGTTCAAGTCTCAAATGCTTTCTGGCCCGGGATTCGCGCTGAATCCCGGGCCAGATTGGTAGCGGGGGCAGGATTTGAACCTGCGACCTCTGGGACGATCCCGTCCGATTTCC
>CALMKG010000409.1 GCA_937867175.1 uncultured Propionibacterium sp.
TGGTGGACGCCGGTCCTTGCCGCGCTGTGGGGTTTGCTGCTGCCCCTGCTCGGCATCACCGGCCAAGGCAGGCTCGACCTCACCGTGCTTTCCATCGGGCTACCGATTCTGGCGATCATACTGCGCCGCTGGACGACCGCACCTGTCACCGGTGCCGAGGGTCTGCGGGCGCCGGCGGCCATGGCGCTGCTGATCGGTGTCTTCGCGATGGCCATGCCTTGGACGTGGCTGCTGGGGCTGGCGCTCGCTGCCTTCATGTTCTGGCAGCGTCGCGACTTGACCGGCGCGCTGGTGGTGGCGATGGCACCTGCGGTGATGCTGGTGCCTTGGTTGCCTCGGCTGTTCTCAGACCCAGGTCGGCTGCTTGTCGGCGCCGATCCGGCCACTCGGCCGGCGGGCAACGCGCCCGACGCGCTCCACGTGCTCACCGGGAGCGCATCTCTGACGGGCACACCGCTGATCGTGGGACTGCTGGCTATCGGGCTGGTCTGGGTGGCCGGACTGCTCGGCGCGATCCGGGCCCACCACCTGCCCAACCGGTTGCGCTACGGCCTACTGGGCATTGCCATCGTCGCTCCGGTGCTGGCAGTGCTGATGACCCGGTTCGTCGTTCCGGTCGCCGGCGTTTGGGTGCGTCCCGATCCGAACGGCTGGCTTCTGATCGGGTTGCTCGGGCTGCTGCTGCTGGCCGCTCACGGTATCGGCCGGCGTCCCGAACGCAGCGTGGACGACGTCCAGGACGACCTCGTCGAACGCGCCGCGGTCCTGCGCGGACGGACCACGCTGGGTGCCATCACGGCCGTGGCGGTGCTGGCCGGAGGCCTGTGGTGGGTTCTTGGCGGTACCGCCGGATTGACCCGGCAAACCGAGACCCTGCCAAGCTACGTGGTGGGCGTCCAAGCCTCCGACCGAGCCACTCGCACCTTGATGGTCGACCTCAGCGCCGGCACCGCCCACTTCAACGTCGCCTCCACGAACAGCCCACAGTGGGGCACGGCAGAGAGCGCCGTCCTGTCGACGAGTGCCCAGGCCACCGACGAACTCCGGCAGGTGGCGCAGCAGTTCGCGCAAGGTCAAGCTTCAGACGATCTGGCGGCTCGTCTCGAAACGCTGGGCATCGGGCATGTCTGGCTGCGAGGTGCCAGCGCCGAGGCCGTGTCGAGCCTTTCGTCTGCACCCCAGATCGGGATGGCCCCGGTTGACAGCCAGACCGTGATCTTCACCGTCACCACCCAACCCAGTCGAGCCATGCTCCGCACCGGGAACGTGGACGCCGAGGAGCCCATCCTGGAGGCGACCGTGCCGGAGGCCCCCGACGACGCCCTGATCGTGCTCAGCGAGCCGGCTGACCGGCAGTGGCGCGCCGAGATCGACGGGCAGCCGTTGCCGGTGGCCGATTCTGGGGACTGGCGGCAGGCTTGGTCCACCGAAGGACGCAGCGGCAAGCTCAGCTATCGACTTGGCGTGGACGTGTTCGGCGTCGTCTGGCAGTCGCTGGGGCTGCTCACGCTGATCGTGCTGGCGGCGCCGACCGCCCAGCGCAGCAATGCGCCGCGCCGCGCGCTGTCGTCCCACTCCACCCGGAACCGAGGGAGCGACCGATGAAGCCGCGCCGTGGCCTGCCATCCGAGCCCGAACCATTCGCGTCGGACGAGACTGAGCTTGAGCAGAGCGCGGTGCGTCGCGGCATGTGGCTTGATGAAGAGCAGGAGCCCAGGGTGCCGCGGCGGGCCGCTCGCGGCACGGAGCAGTCCAGTGATCCCGGTTCCGCCGGGGAGCAGGACGAGCCGGACGTGGCCGCGCTCGACCTGCAACCCAGCGTGCCGAAGGCGGTGGCCGAGCGGTCGGCTCCCGCGGCACCGCCCGCAACCATGCAGCCGCAGCCGAGTGCCGGGTCAGTCGCCGTAGACCCCCAGCGGCGACGCTGGATGGTGACGGTGGTCGCCACCGCGCTCGCCGGGCTGGCGCTGTCGTTCGGTATCGGGGCCATCCCGGCGCAGCCTGCCCCATTGCCGGACACCGTCCCGCTGGTCACCGCGATCAGCCGGACCTGCCCGGTGACCGACATCGCGTCCAGCACTTTGCACGCGATCAGTTCCGAGGGGCAGATCAAACTGCGCAAAGTGGGCCAGCAAAAGACCACTTCGGAGCAGTCGCCTCTCGCGCTCGCGGACCAGACGACCGCCACCGTACTGGCCCCGGATGAGCTGCAGGCCAGTGTCATCGGGGGCAGCCTCGTCCACGTGGACGAACAAGCCTGGTGGGGACCTTGCCACACATCGCTGGCAGACCAGTACGTGCTGCTTCCCGGCGGTCAGGGTGCGAAGCTGATCATAATCAACCCCGAGCCGGACGAGGCGCTCATCGACGTGACGCTGAGCGGGCCTGCCGGTGAGATCACCGGAGACGGCCTGCGCGGCATTACCATTCCCGCCAACTCGCAGCACGAGATCGACCTCGGGCCGCTGGCCGGTTCACTGGATGCGGTCGGTGCTCGGGTGCGCAGCAGCGTGGGGCGCGTCCTCGCGGTGGCTCAGGTCTCGCGGGACAAGGGTGGCGACTTTGCGACCAGTACAGTGCAATCCACCCGGCTGATGGTCGCTGCCATCCCGGCTGGGGCGTCCAAGGCCACGCTACTGCTGACCAATCCCGGGACCAGCCGCAACGTCGTGCGGATCGAGGCGTTGGGGGAGGGCGGTCGGTTCGACCTGCCAGGTTTCGAGTCGTACGCGGTGGACGCGCAGCGCACCATCGCGATCGACTTGACCGCTGCGATCGAAGGTGCCCAGCTTGCTCTGGTGATCACTGCGCGTGATGAGCTCGCCGCCTCGACGGCGGTCACTGTCGGCAACGACTTCGGGCTGGAACCGGGTCAGGTTGACGACCTGTCGACGGCACGGCAGGAGCTGATCGGGGTGATCGCTGGGGCAGGTGCCCTCCAGCTTGCGAATCCCAGCTCCGGCGAGACGCTGGTCGTCGTCGACTGGGGTGCAGGCCAGGCGCCCGCCAACCGCACGTTGCCGGCCGGTGCCGTGGCCACCATTGAGGTACCCGCGGGTGCCCGAAGCGCCCGAATCGAAGCGACCGCCCCGATCGCGGCGGCGGTGCTGTTGCAAGGCGGTGGCCAGCCGGGCTTCGCCATCGCCCCACTGCAGCCGGCAGTGCGATCCCAGGCGTCCATGCCGATGGAAGCCGATCCAGGGCTGGGACGCTGACCGACTGGTCCGCTAGAGATCATCATCGATCTGCGGGTCGAGGTCGTGCATTGAGCGCCCGGTGAGCGCCGACAGCTGTTCGACCAAGGTAAGGTGCACCAGGTCGAGCAGGTCGTTGCGGTCGTTGGCGCGTCGTTCCAAGGGACGGCGGAAGATGACGATCTTGGCAGAGCGGGTGGGTGTCGCCTCAATGGCGGCAGCCAACGGCACTCGGTCGAGCAACGCCCAATCGAATGCCCCGCTGGGCACGTCCTCGACACCGATGTCCACACCGGCCAGGGCGTCGGGGCAGGTCTGCATCAGCCGCTGAACCGACTGCGTGGTGGCTTCGATGAAGAACTCGGCAGCAGTGCGCCGGCCGGGGAACCGTAGCGGAGTGCGGGTCAGTGCATTGGGCTGGGCGAGCGGCCCCCGGACGCCACGGCCGTGACGGTCGCGTCGCTTGATCATGGGCGAACTCTAACGCGTGGGTCGAGACACGGGCCGGCCTTGGCCGATCCAATCACCGGTGCTGTGGGTGAAGCCCACTAGGTTGTAGGGGTGATGAACAGGCAGTGTTCGCGCAGTGGGTGCCGGGGCCGGGCGGTGGCCACCCTCACCTATGTCTACGCCGACTCGACAGCGGTGCTGGGGCCATTGGCCTTGCAGGTGACGCCGGGCTGCTACGACCTGTGCGCCACCCACAGCGCCAGCATGTCTGCCCCAGTCGGCTGGGAGGTCATCCGGCTTGCCGAACCGAATGCGATCCCGCCGGGTCCCGATGACGACGATCTGCTTGCCTTGGCCAACGCCGTGCGGGAAATCGGATTCGGTGACGCGCCGCCAGCCGCCGGACGACCCGATCCGGATTCGGTCGTGGAACTGGGGCGTCGCGGTCACCTGCGGGTCATCGCGGATGCTGCCCGTGGGGGGATCCATTAGGCTGGCCGGGTGAATCTGGCTGCAATCCGCATGGTCGCCTTCGACTTGGACGACACTCTCGCGGAGTCGAAGTCGTCGCTCAGCCCCGAAATGGCCGAGGTGCTGGGCCAACTGCTGGACGTCATTCCGGTCTGCGTCATCTCGGGTGGCCGTTACGAACAGTTCGAGAGCCAACTGCTCGCCAACCTGCCTGCAACCGCAGACCTGACCGAGTTGCACCTGATGCCCACCAACGGCACCCGTTATCTACGCAGCGTGGATGGCCAGTGGCTGGAGATCTATGCGCATGATCTGGACGAGGATGAGAAGGCGCGCGCCATCCGGGCGGTGAGCGAGGCGGCTCGGCAGTTGGAGCTGTGGGAGGACGACGATCGGGTGACCGGTCCCCGCGTCGAGGACCGCGGCTCCCAGATCACCTATTCGGCACTCGGGCAGCGCGCCGCCGTTGCCGACAAGAAGCGGTGGGATCCCGACGGCGCCAAACGGGAACGATTGCGTGCCGCAGTCTCGGGGCGGCTACCCGATCTGGAGGTACGGGCGGGTGGGTCGACCTCGATCGACATCACCGGCAAGGGAATCGACAAGGCCTACGGCATCAGGGCGCTGGCCGAGCAGACGGGGCTGGGCCTGGATGAGATCCTGTTCATCGGTGATCGCTTGATGCCCGGGGGTAACGACTACCCAGTGCTTGAACTGGGCGTGGCCTGTCACGCAGTGTCCGGCCCGGACGAAACCGTTGAGTACTTGCATGAGCTGATCCCGCAGCTCATCCCGCGACGAGGGAGGAACTGATGATGACTGAAGGTGGCGTCGACGAACTCGGTCTGACAAGGCAATTCCTCGACATTGCGGCCTGTCCGTCCTGCCACAGTGGTTTCGCAGTGGACTACGAGTCGTCCGAACTCGTCTGCGTGAACGCGAACTGTGGGCTCGCCTACCCCGTGCGTGACGGTATCCCCGTCTTGCTGATCGACCAAGCGCGCCGGGTGAACTGAGGCGGGACCAGAAATGATCAACAACTTCGATGAGGCCCGCCTGGACGACCAGAGCGCGCTGGGTGAATATGACCAGCAGTTGCGATACCTGGCCCAGGCGGGAGCGCGAATCCGTGTCGAGGCCGCTGATGCGGGCCTGCCTGAGGGACTGGAGCTCAAGCCGCGCGGTGTGGTGGTGGTCGGCGCTGAGGCCCGCCTGATCCGGGCCGTGCTCGAGCCGGTCTGTCCGGTGCCGCTGATTGCGTGGTCGCTGCCGGGTCTGCCCGGTTGGGCCGGGCCTTTGGACCTCGTAGTGGTGTTGGCCAGCGGTCCCGATGGCAGTCGGGGCCAGGCCTTGCTCGCAACCGCCGCCGAGGCGTCTCGACGGGGCTGCATGATCATGCTTGCCACCCCCGCCGAGTCACCCCTCGCCCAAGCCGTCTCAAGCAGAGCGCTCCTGGTGCCGACCCGGACCGCCGACCCCACCGCGGCGGCCGTGGTGGTGCTGTCACTGCTGAACCGGGTTGGCCTGGGGCCCGTGGTGAACACCGATCACGCGGCAGAGGCAGCCGACATGGTGGCGGAGGAGTCCAGCCCACACCGCGACCTCTCGTCCAACCCGGCGAAGGACTTCGCCTGTGGCTTGGGAGATGCCGAACCCCTGATCTGGGGCGGGTCGGTGCTGGCGGCTCGGGCGAGCCGCCGGATCGCTGAGGCGATCCGGTACTACTCCGGACGCCATGTCCTGGCCGCGGACGCTCGGGAGATCGCGCAAGTGATGCGGCACGTCAAACCCAAAGACCCCTTTGCCGACCCGTTCACCGATGGGGAGCGGGGCACCGTGCTGGTGCTGCTGGACGACGAATACGTCAGCGAGACCGGTGCTGCCGAGGAATGGATGCTTCGAGAACTGGCGGAATCGGTGGGCGCACGGGTCTGCGAACTGAGCGCCGGAGTCGGCAGTGAGGTGGACCGCTACGTCACGCTGCTCCTGCGCGGCCTGTACGGGGCCAGCTACCATGCGGTGGCGCTGGGGGCGGAGCCCGGTCCAGTGTCCAGCGGGTCCGATGGGTTCCGGGGCGCCTTGTAGGCTGCCTCCCATGGACTACCGCGTCGCAGACATCGGACTGGCCGACTTCGGCCGTCGTGAGATCTCGCTTGCCGAGCACGAGATGCCCGGGCTGATGGCGATGCGTGAGCGGTACTCGGCGTCCCAGCCTTTGGCCGGTGCGCGGATCTCTGGCTCCCTGCACATGACCGTGCAGACTGCGGTGCTGATCGAGACGCTGGTCGCGTTGGGGGCCCAAGTGCGGTGGGCGTCCTGCAACATCTTCTCGACCCAGGATCACGCGGCGGCAGCGATCGCCGCGGCCGGTATCCCGGTCTTTGCCTGGAAGGGCGAGACCTTGGAGGAGTACTGGCGGGCCGCCGCCGAGATCTTCCGGTGGCCCGGCGGTCAACTGCCGACGATGATCCTCGACGATGGCGGTGATGCGACCCTGCTCGTCCACAAGGGCGCCGAATTCGGACGCGACGTGCCGCAGCGCGCCGAGGGCGACTCCCGCGAGTACGGCGTCATTCTCGACCAGCTGCGTGCCACCTCCGACATCGACTGGCGGGCCATCGCGTCCAACCTCTACGGGGTGACAGAGGAAACCACCACCGGCGTCCACCGACTGCATCACATGGCACGGGTCGGCACCTTGAGGTTCCCGGCCATCAACGTCAATGACTCGGTCACCAAGTCGAAATTCGACAACATCTACGGTTGCCGGCATTCGCTGATCGACGGCATCAACCGGGCCACCGACATGTTGATCGGCGGGAAGACCGCCGTGGTGTGTGGTTACGGTGACGTGGGCAAGGGCTGCGCGAAGTCGCTACATGGTCAGGGCGCCCGCGTGCTGATCACTGAGATCGACCCGATCTGCGCGCTGCAGGCGGCGATGGATGGCTTCCAGGTAGTGCAACTCGACGACGTGGTGGCAACCGCCGACATCTTCATCACTGCGACCGGGTGCTGCGACGTGATCAGCGCCGAGCAGATGAGCCGGATGAAGCACCAGGCGGTGGTCGGCAACATCGGCCATTTCGACGACGAAATCGATATGGCCGGTCTGGAGACGTGGCCGGGAGTGGTCCGCGAACCAGTCAAGCCGCAGGTCGATCTGTGGCGCTTCGCCGACGGGCATGGCGTGCTGGTCTTGTCGGAGGGCAGGCTGCTGAATCTCGGCAACGCGACCGGTCACCCCAGCTTCGTGATGAGCAATTCGTTCACCAATCAGGTTCTGGCTCAGATCGAACTGTTCACCAATCGGGACGCCTACCCGCTGGGCGTGCATGTCTTGCCCAAGCGGTTGGACGAGGAGGTCGCCCGGTTACACCTGGACGCCCTGGGGGTGCGGCTGAGTCGCCTCACTCAGCGACAGGCGGATTACCTAGACGTCCCGGTGGAAGGCCCCTACAAGGCGGACAACTACCGCTATTGAATCCGTATTTGCGGAATGGTCTATGGGTGACAAGTCCGCAGATGCGTGCTTGAATTGCCCGCATGGCAGAGTTCCGGATCGCCGAGGCGTCCGCTCTGCTCGGCGTCAGCGATGACACCGTGCGGCGGCTGATCGACGCAGGCAGGCTCCCCGAACGTCTTGACACCCACAACCGCAAGGTGATCGACGGGGCTGCTCTGGCGGCCTACGCGGCGGCCCAACCGAGCGCCCCGGAGGAGACGTTCGGCTCGAAGGTGTCCGCGCGAAACCGGCTGGTCGGGCTGGTCACCGAGGTGAAGACCGACGGTGTGATGGGGCAGGTCAAGATGCGGTGCGGCCCCTACACCATTACCTCGCTCATCAGTGCCGACTCGGTGCGCGAACTGGAACTCCAGCCGGGCAGCTTGGCCGTCGCCGTCGTGAAGTCCACCAACGTCATCATCGAAACCCCAGAGGTCGCCAAGTGATCCGCATCTTCGCTGCCGCCCTTGCCGCCTGCCTCGCGCTGGTCGGTTGTGGCCAGTCATCGACCGGCGATTCCTCGTCGG
>CALMKG010000410.1 GCA_937867175.1 uncultured Propionibacterium sp.
GGACCGTCGTCCGGGGTGGCGGCCAGCACCTGGTCGAGGTGGGTGTGCAGCGACGGCCGGGTGAGTTGTGGATCGGTCTTGGCGGGCTTGTTGGGGTTGTTGTCGAGGTTGCTCATCGCATGAGCCCCTTCCGCTCGAGCAGTGCCGGCGCCGCCAAGGCAGCCAACTCGTTGTCGGCCACCTGCTTGTCACGGTTGGCGCCGATCGGGCCCCACTGCACTTCCTTCTCACGCAGCTTGAAGATGGCATCGATCAGCATGTCGGGACGCGGGGGGCAGCCGGGGACATAGATGTCGACCGGCACGATATGGTCAACGCCCTGAATGAGCGCGTAGTTGTTGAACATGCCGCCGCTGCTTGCGCAGACACCCATCGAGATGCACCACTTCGGGTTCGGCATCTGATCCCAGAGTTGCCGGACCACGGGGGCCATCTTCTGGCTGACTCGCCCGGAGACGATCATCAGGTCGGCCTGCCGCGGCGACGCGCGGAAGACCTCCATACCCCAGCGGCCGCCGTCGTGGCGCGGACCGCCGAACTGCATCATTTCGATCGCGCAGCAGGCCAGACCCATCGTCAGCGGCCAGAAGGACGCCTTGCGCGTCCAACCGGCGATTGCCTCGACGGTGGTCAAAAGTATCCCTGAAGGAACCTTGTCTTCCAGACCCATCAGATCTTCCCTTCCGATTCAGTCCCAGTCGAGGCCACCGCGGCGCAGGTCGTAGAAGTACGCCACGAACAGGGTGACAATGAAGATGATCATGGCGACGATGGCGAGCTCACTCAACTTGTCGAACGCGACTGCCCACGGGTACAAGAAGACGATCTCGATGTCGAACATGATGAACAGCATCGCCGTGATGTAGTACTTCACCGAGAAACGTCCGCCGGTGGCAGGCGGCGGAGTGGCCTGCAGTCCGCACTCGAAGGAGTCGTACTTGGTGCGGTTGAATCTCGCCGGACCGATCACCGTGCTGACCGGGATTGCTGCGACGACGAAGATCGTGGCCAAGGTAACCAGGCCCGCGATGGGGATGTAGGCGTTCATGCCTGCCCCGCCCTTCCGCTCGATTCCTCCGTGGGGATCTGCCCCGAGTCTCCCCGGGGAAGCTGGACGGTCGACCCCACTGTCCGGCCGTCAAGCCCCATTGTGGCCCAGTCATTCGCGATCGTCACGCTGCTGGCGCCATTCTGGACAGGGTGTTGATCAAGCGATCGTACGCATCACCGCGGTGGGCATCGGTCAGATTGGCCAGCAGCTTGTGCACCAGGACCATCAAGTTGCGACGTGGCAGGCCGTAGGTGGTGCACAACCGCATCACAGTCGGGCTGCCGATCAGCTTCACAAAGATGGTGCCCAGGCGGTAGTAGCCACCCCAAGCCGACTTGACCTGGTCGGCATAGCCCGACAGGGCCAGCTCAGCACCACGGCTACCGAAGCCTCGGGAATGTGCGTCCGCGATCGACCGGGCGGCCATCTCTGCCGCCTCCATGGCATAGCTGATGCCCTCGCCGTTGAAGGGGCTGACCATGCCGGCCGAGTCGCCGAGCAGCAGCAGTCCGTCGCGGTAGATCGGCTTACGGTTGAAGGCCATCGGCAGGGCGGCCCCGCGGATCGGCTGCAGCCGGTTCTCCTCGCGAAAGCCCCACTGTTCAGGTGTGCTGTTGAGCCAGCGGCGCATCAACTCGCGGTAGTCGGTCTTCCCGAACGCCGAGCTGGTGTTGAGCATGCCCAGTCCTGCGTTCACGGTGCCGTCACCCAAGCCGAAAACCCAGCCGTAGCCGGGCAGCAAATTCGACTTGCCGCGTTCGCCGTCCCACAGCTCGAGGTAACTCTCCATCCAGTCCATGTCATGGCGAGGGCTGGTGTAGTA
>CALMKG010000411.1 GCA_937867175.1 uncultured Propionibacterium sp.
GGTTCAGGCCGAAATACACTGCCGGTTGGGTCCACGAGGACATCTGTCGGCGCGTGGAGCGCTTCGTCGAGCAGGTCGAGCAGGGTTTGAGCCCTCGCCTGCTGTTGCTTTGCCCTCCGCGTACTGGGAAGTCGGAAATAGGCTCGCGGCACGTCGCACCGTGGGCGCTGGGTAAGCATCCGGACTGGGAAATTATCGCGACGTCGAACAGTGCAAGCCTGTCACTATCGTTTAGTCGGTATATCCGTGACCTCATGCGCGACCCCGGCTACCAGACGGTGTTCCCTGACGCCAAGCTCGACCCGTCACGCCAGTCAGTCGAGAACTGGAACCTAACTCGTGGTGGCGGCTACATGGCGGCGGGCGTCGGCACCGGTATCGTCGGTCGTGGCGCGACGATCCTGCTTGTCGACGACGTCGTGCGTGACATGGAGGCTGCGGATAGCCCTACGATCCGGGAGAACATCTGGGAGTGGTACTTGTCCGTTGCGTACACGCGACTCGCACCCGGTGGCGGCGTGCTGGGAATCCTTACGTGGTGGAACGAAGATGACTGGGCGGGCCGCATCATTCAGGCAATGGAGCACGGGGACGGGGATAAGTTCGAGGTGGTGAAGTACCCAGCTATCAACGACCAGGGGGACGAGTACATCCTCGCGGATGACTCCATCGTCCAGCTGCCGCCAGACCAGCCCCCTCCAGCCGGCTCCAGACTCACACGACGCATGGGGACAGCTATACACCCAGAGCGTTACACAACGGAGATGATGCTGAAGATCAAGCGGAACCTCATCGCCGGTGGTCAGAAGCGCGTGTGGGACGCCCTGTACCAGCAGAACCCCACACCTGACGATGGCAACTACTTCTCAAAGGACATGTTCCGCTACTACGGCACCGCCCCTGCACGGAGAGAGCTCCGGGTCTATCAGGCGTGGGACTTTGCCATCAGCGAGGGAAAGGATAGTGACTACACGGTTGGTGTGTGCCTGGGGGTAGACCACAGGGACAACGTGTACCTGCTCGACGTTATGCGGTTCCGTAGCGGCGACGGTGGGTACATCATCGACACAATACTGGACTTCGCTGCGCAGTACGACGCGGACGCGCTGGGCTTCGAAGATGGTCAGATATGGAAGGCGTTGGAGTTTCAGTTCAAGAAGCGTTGCGAGGAGCGTCGGCAGTACCCCTCCTTCGAGCTCCTGAAGCCTCTGACGGACAAGATGGTCAGAGCGAACCCGCTGCGCGGGCGCATGCAGCTCGGCAAGGTGTACTTTGACAAGAACGCTCCGTGGTTCGACCCTGTATACCGTGAGATGATAGTCTTCCCTGCCGGCAAGCACGACGACTGCGTAGACGCTATTGCCTGGGCCATCCGCCTGACGCTCACTCGCGCAGCGCCCAAAGAGGAGCGCAAGGTGCAGAAGCTCAAGAGCTGGAAGGACGAGTTGAACGGGATTCTGTCCGGAAAGGGCGGGTCTCACATGGCGGCATGATTCTCTGATAGAATCTGACGCACTCTTAGGCCAAGGAGGCTCTCACCATGATGGGTGAACTTGTTATGCGCTGTCTGCACGCACGCACCACGGCGCATGTCCTGCATTTGAAAACCACGTCGTATGCCAAGCACAAGGCGCTGAACGACTTCTATGACGCGCTCCCCGACTTTGTCGACTCGATTGCCGAGGCTTACCAGGGCGAGCACGGGCTGATCACCTCCTACCCTCCGCGCTATACCCCCACCGACGACCCGGTAGCCCTGGTCAAAGGTCTCTCCACTTGGCTGGAGGATCACCGGTACGAGTGCTGCGACGAGAGCGACACCTACGTGCAGAACACCATCGACGAGCTCATGGCCCTGTGCCGCAGCACGCTCTACAAGCTGCAGTTCCTGAAATGAGCGTCGAGGGCCGCTTCAAGACACTCCTCGTCGACGCTATCTGCGGCGTCGGCTTCCCGTCGATGGTTCTCGCCCAGGAGTGCGAGAAGGTGGGCATGGCCGAGTTCACCGGTAACCCGCACAACCCCGAGTGGAAGTGGCACCGCGCCGCGCTCGACGAGCTCCCCGTCGACACCCTGCAGGAGCTCTACGACGGCCTTGCCGACAAGCGAGAAGCTCTCGACAACCCCCATGCGCCAGAGCCCGAGGCCCCGCGCATCATCGTAGGACACTGAGCCATGCCCGTTAACGAAGGCCTCGCCCACGAGCAGTGGGTTCGCTATTCCTACTGCCGCGAGCGCAGTCACAACGAGTTCATCAAGAAGGCAAACCGGTGCGACCAGTTCTTCGTCGGTAACCAGTGGCTGAAAGAGGACTTGAACGCGCTGGAGCTGCAGCGCAGGCCCGCGCTGACGATCAACAAGATTCTCTCGACGATCAGCACGATCCTGGGTGAGCAGATTTACAACCGCACCGAGGTGCTCTTCCGGCCATCTGCCGGGGCTCCTGCCGAGGTAGCCGAGGCGCTCTCCAAGGTCTGGATGCAGATCAGCCAGAACAACCAGCTGCCTTGGGTGCGCTCCGACGTGTTCTGTGACGGGATCATCCGCTCTCGCGGCTTCTACGATGTCCGTATGGACTACACGGACAGCGTCTTTGGCGAGGTGCGCATCACCCAGCTGAACAGCAAGAACGTGATCATCGACCCTGACGCCGACGAGTACGACCCGGACTACTGGCAAGACATCCATGTGACGAAGTGGCTCAGTTCGAACGACATCGCCGTGCTGTACAGCGAGGAGGATGCGGAGACTTTGAAGTACCGCACCGGCACAGCCCGGTATGGCTACGACCATGTGGACTTCGTGCGCGACAGCTTCGCGGACAACCCCACGGTGAACGCGATCCCGCTGGCCCCGTACGACATCAACGACGCCTCCCAGCTGCGTACCATCCGTACGATTGACCGCCAGTACCGCAAGCTCGACAAGGCCGAGCACTTTGTCGACGTGGTCACTGGGGACATGCGCCTCATCCCGCAGGGGTGGGATAGGAACAAGATCGCGCTCTTCCTTGAGCGTGCCGGTGGCCAGCTGGCAGTGACCAAGAAGCTCATCAAGCGCATTCGTTGGACGGTCACCGCAGGCGATGTGGTGCTGCACGACGACTGGAGCCCGTACAAGCACTTCACCGTGGTGCCGTACTTCCCCCACTTCCGCTATGGGAAGACGGTGGGCATCGTCGAGAATCTGCTCTCGCCCCAGGAGATTTTGAACAAGGCATCCAGCCAGGAGCTGCACGTCATCAACACGACGGCGAACAGCGGCTGGGTCGTCGAAGAAGACTCCTTGGTCAACATGACGGTCGAGGAGCTTGAGGCCAGGGGCGCTCAGACGGGTCTGGTGGTTGAGTTCCGCAAGGGGGCGCAGCCCCCTACGAAGATTCAGCCGAATCAGGTTCCCACCGGGCTGGATCGCATCACCTACAAGGCCGAGGAGCACATCAAGAGCATTTCGAACGTGTCGGACTCGATGCAGGGTTTCGACCGTGAGGACGTCGCCGCCAAGGCCATCGCCTACAAGCAGCAGCGCGGCTCGGTGAACATGTCCAAGGTGCTGGACAACCTGGAGCGTACCGACTGGATTCTCGCTCGCAACGTGCTGGACATGATCCAGACGTTCTACACGGACGAGCGGATGATCAACATCACCCACGACGACTTCACGCGTGAGACGGAGTCCATCGTGGTGAATCAGGAAGACCCGGTTACCGGTCAGATCACCAACGACCTGACCATCGGCGAGTACGACATCGTGATCACCTCCAGCCCGTACCGCGCCAGCCTGGAAGACAGCCAGTTCGAGCAGGCCAAGGCCTTGCGCGAGCTTGGTATCCCGATCCCTGACAGCGTGCTCATCGAGAACAGCCGTCTCCTCCGTCGCGCCGACATCGTCAAGCAGATGCAGGAAGCTGCTCAGTCTCCGGAAGCCCAGCAGCAGACTCAGCTTCAGATGGCCGGTGCAGAAGCCGAGGTCGCTCTCAAGCAGGCCCAGGCCCAGAAGACCGCTGCGGACGCTGGTAAGTCCCAGGCCGACGCTCAGATCAAGGCGAACGAGGCTATGGGCGGCGACGGC
>CALMKG010000412.1 GCA_937867175.1 uncultured Propionibacterium sp.
GCGATGGCGGCGATCTCGGCCGCATTTTCCACCCGATGGTCGACCGCGAACCCCGTGCTGGCGATGTAGAAGCCGGCGAACTCGTCGCTGCGGTACCCGAGCACCGGGACGCTCAGCGTCTCCAACCGCTCCAAGGTTGCCGGTACGTCGAGCATCGGACGCACGCCCGCAGTGATCAGCACCAGTGGGTGGATGACCAACGCGGTGAGGTCGCTGGACTCCTGCAGCGCGGTTCCCATGGTGTGTGCGCGGTGCACCCCACCCAGCCCGGTGGTTGCACAGACCTTGATGTCGGCGCGGTGTGCAAGGTGCACCGCGGCGGCCAGGGTCACCCCGCCCGTGCTGCCCTTGGTCTCGACGATCGGCAGATCGCGGATCGACACCCGCACTGCGTCAGGATCCTCGGCCAGCCGGGTCAGTTCTTCGGGGGTCAGGCCGATGACGGCGTCACCGTCGATCACCCCGATGGTCGCCGGCACCACGTTCGCAGCCTTGAGTTGTTCCTCGACCGCCAACGCGGTTTCAAGGTTCATCGGGTGCGGTAGCGCGTGGGTGATGATGCCGGTTTCCAAGGCGACGACCGGGAACCCGTGGTCGAGGGCATCCCTGACCAGGGGGCTGTAGCGAATGGTCACGTTTCCTCCAAGTTCGGCGACCGGGCGCAGTGCGCCCTGCAATGCATTCTTGCGCACCAACCGCACCGCGGCCGCTTCGGGGTCCGGGTGTGATCGGATTTGGTCGGGACGCGGGAGATCCGATAGATTGGTTTGTCGGCTGGCCCCGATAGCTCAGATGGTAGAGCGCGTCCTTGGTAAGGACGAGGTCTGCGGTTCGACTCCGCATCGGGGCTCCGTTGAACCGGGTGGGCTGCTACCGCGCAGCCCAACCAAGCTCGGCCCAACGAAACGGCGGGATAGCTCAGGCGGTAGAGCAAGCGGCTCATAATCGCTGTGTCGCGGGTTCGAGTCCCGCTCCCGCTACGACGACTGACCGGCACGAGGCTGAAGAGAGGCCAGCATGGCGAAGAAGGCGCAGGACATCCGTCCGAAGATCACTTTGGCGTGCACGGAGTGCAAGGACCGCAACTACATCACCAAGAAGAATCGGCGCAACAGCCCCGATCGCCTTGAGTTGATGAAGTTCTGCAAGCGCGAGAACAAGCACACTCTGCACCGCGAGACCCGCTGAGGGTTCGGACACTTGGCAACTGACGGTCGTCTGCTCGGGCAGACGGCCGTCTTTGTTGTGTAGCGTTGAGTAGTGCCAATCAGTCCTGAACATGTCGGACGCTCCTACCCGGCCACCAAGCCGTACCGAGTGAGCCGCGCCAAGATCGCCGAATTCGCCACCGCGCTCGGCGACCAGAATCCCGCCTACTTCGATGAGGATTCACCGATCGCACCGCCCACCTTTGCCGCGGTGATCGCCGCGCAGGCCTGGGGTTCGATGTTCGACGATCCAGACCTCGGGCTGGCTTTGCGCCGCACCATGCACGCCGACCAGCGCTTCGACATCGTCCGTCCGCTGCGCGAGGGCGATGACGTGGTGGCCACCCTCACCATCGAGCGGGTACGCAGCCGCGGCGGCACCGACATGGTGACGATCGGGGTTGGGCTGGCCACCGTCGAGGGCGAGCCGTTGGGCACCGCCACCAGCCAGCTGATCCATACCCGCGAGGAGGCAACGGCATGAGTGATCTCATCGCGGTCGCAGTCGGTGATGAACTGCCGCCGCTAGATCTGCCACTTACCCGCTCCGATGTGGTGCGCTACTCGGGCGCGTCCACCGACTTCAACCCGATCCACTACAACGACCGGCTTGCTCGAGCGATCGGCCTGCCGGGCGTGGTAGTCCATGGCATGTGGACGATGGGTGCCGCGCTACGAATCGTCACCGACTGGGTCGGCGACCCGTCAAAGGTGGTCAGTTACTTCGTCCGCTTCGTGGCGCCGGTG
>CALMKG010000413.1 GCA_937867175.1 uncultured Propionibacterium sp.
GTGGGGGGCGGGTGGGGGGGGCTCTCGGGGGTGGGGGGCGGGGGGCGCGAGGGGCTCGGGGGCCGGGGGCGCGACGGGCTCGGGTGCCGGGGGCTGTGCCGGCTGGAAAGCCGCCGGTGCCGCCGGGACGAAGGCCGGCCGTATGGGCTCCGGCGCGCCCGCATCAAGGGCGGCCGCAAAGCCCAACGGCCCCCATGGCCCGGTGGTGCCGTACTTGCCCTGCCCGAAACCGCCCATTCCAAGGCCGGACGCCGGTTCTGGCTCTTCGGCCGGCGCACCGGGTTCCTGACCCGCCGCATACGGTGGACGCCCACCAAGTACCTTGGTCGGTTCCTGCTCGGTCTGGCGCGCCACTGGCGGGGTCGGGGGCACCGCCAGCATCGCGGATGTGATCACCTCCAGCACCGGGGTGGCGGGTTCCGCTGTCGGCAGCACGGCCACCATCGGCTCGTCCGCACTCGGTTCGAAGCCGGTGTCCCACTGGTCTTCCGGTTCGGGTTCCGGCTCGGGTTCGGGTTCCGGCTGCGTCAGCACCTCGGGCACCGCCTCCGGCTCGACGTCTGGGGACGGCTCGGCGTCGCGGGCGTCCAGGAGGATCGATGATGCACCCACCGCGCCGATCACCAGCGGCAAGCGCAGCAGTTCGTCCGGGTCGACGTCATCCAACTGAACGCGGACGCGTCCGGTCGACAGGTGCGCCTCGTGCCAGGTCCAGGCACCCTCACCGGAGGCCAGCAGCTCGGCGGTGTCTGCGTCGAGCACCCGCACCCGTCCCCGAAGCAGGCAATGCAACTGCCCCGCGTCCCAGAACAAGACCGCCAGATCGGGCATCGCGTCCAGCCCGAAGCCGGTCAACCGTGCCGTGATCTCGGTGATGGACGCGCTGGCGAGCAACTGGTCCCAGATCTGGTTCACCAGACCAGACGAATCCGCTCCGGCAGGCTGCATGACGACCATGGAGCTCGGGCCACTGAGCACAATCCAGCTTCCCTGCGTGTATGTCGCGCGCCATGCGCCGTAAGGGGTTCTCATCAGCGGCTCTCCTCCATCCGCGCCCGGCACGGTCGAGGCGCTGGTGGCACAAGCTTGGCACGAATGCCGATCGAGCGCCCGACGCAACGCCTCGCCCGCAGGGTCTGGACGCCGTCGTGCCGGACAGGATCAGCCTCGGCGATACGCCATCCGGTTAACGATCGCGTCGCCGATCGACTGCACAAGCTGCACGATGATGATCAGCACGACGACCGCCATCAGGAGCACTTCACCGTTGAACCGCTGGTAACCGTAGCGGATGGCGAAGTCGCCGACCCCGCCGCCACCGATCGCGCCCGCCATGGTGGAGTAGCCGATCAGGGTAACCAAGGTGAGCGTGGCGCCCGAGATGAGGCCGGGCAACGACTCCGGCAGCAACACCTTGCGAACGACCTGCCAGGTGTTGGCGCCCATCACCTGGGCGGCCTCGATCTTGCCTGGTGAGACCTCGCGCAGCGCAGACTCCACCACGCGCGCGTAGAACGGGATCGCACCGACCGCTAGGGGGACGATGGCGGCAGTCGCACCATATGCGGTGCCGACCAACCATCTGGTGAAGCTGATCAACGCGATCATGAGGATCAGGAACGGCAGCGAGCGAGCCAGGTTCACCACGATGCCAACGCTTTGGTAGACGAGCGGATTCGGTCGCAGGCCATCCGGCGACGCCAGGCGCAGGATCACCCCGACCGTCAAGCCGAGGACCACCACGATCAGGAAGGACCAGCCGACCATCCAGGCGGTCTGGCCCAGCGATTCCATGAGCTCGGGCAACGCCTCCAGCCAACTGACCTTCCTCACAGTCGGGCACTCACTTCCCGATCAGCCAGGTACTTGTGTACCGCAGCATGGTCGAAGACGCCTTCCGGATGCGAAAGCGCTACCCGCAGCCGCCCGACCTTGCGTCCGGCGATCTGGTCGACCGACCCGCCGAGGATCGACACGTCCAGACCGAAATGCCTGGTCAGGCCGGAGATCACGGGTTCGCTGGTGTGTTCTCCGGCGAAGGTCAGGACGACCGACTCCCAGCCCGGGTCCAAGGCCGGATCACCGGTGGGCAGCAGGATGTCGGCGAGTTGGGAATCCGGGTCGGCCAGCAGGTCGAGCAGTTGCCCCTCCTCGACGATGCGCCCGTCGGCCATCAACGCCGCCGAGTCGCAGATGCGCCGCACCACCTCCGACTCATGGGTGATCAGCACCACGGTGACCCCGGTGGCTTCGTTGATCTGCTTGAGCAGGTCGAGGATCTG
>CALMKG010000414.1 GCA_937867175.1 uncultured Propionibacterium sp.
GCAAGACCATCCACCCCCACCCGACCCTGGGCGAGACGGTGGGCATGGCCGCCGAAGTGGCGCACGGCAGTTGCACCGACCTGCCGCCGATGCGCAAGAAGTAGGCGCCAGCGAGCAGACGAAAAAAAACCCGGTGCCGAGGCACCGGGTTTTTTTCGTCTGCGGAATTGTTCAGAACTTGTAGTTGATGCCCGCGTAGATCGAACGGCCCGCGCCCGGTACGGGTGTGCCCCACAGCGGGACCGCACCCACCGGGCTGCTCGTCATGGTCGTTCCCTGGCCGACATAAGCACCACCGAGCGGCAGGTAGTAGAACTTGTCGAACAGGTTCTCCACGCCGAAGTCGACGCGCACCTGCTTCCAGGAGTAGCTCGTACGCAGGTTGATCAGGTTGTAGCCAGAGGTCTCCTGCTCGTTGCGCACCGCCGAGACGTCGTTCTTCGACTGCGCGGCGAACCACTCGAGAGCGTTATCCCAGCCACCATACTGATGCGTCAACGTGAGCTTCACGTTGAGCGGCATGATGTTGTAAAGATTATCGCCGGTCTCGCGGTTCTTGCCATCGGTGTAGTTGAGCACCCCACGCAGCCCGAACTCGCCGTAGCGCGTGCTGGCCAGCGGCATGCGGCCCGAGAGGTCAATGCCGTACAGGCGGGCCGACTGGTTCGCGAGTTGCAGGAAGACGAAGCTGTTGGTCGCCGTGAGATTGGCCGCCGAGCAAGACCCGCCGAGGCTGGTCGGACAGCGCACTGCGTCGATGTAATCCGTGACCCGTGAGTAGAACGGCGTCGCCTTAAGCTCCCACTTGCGATCGATCGAGTGCCAGTCGAAGGTGGCCGAGATGGTGTGTGCCTTCTCGGGCTCGAGGTTCATGTCGCCGATATAGCCGTTGCCGTCGCCGAACCAATTCACCATCAGCATTTCCATGCCGCGGCTGTACCAGCTGTAGCGCTCGTAGAGGCTGGGCGAGCGCACCTTGCGCGCGAAACCGACTTCCACGTCGAGCGTGGGATCGACGGTGTACTTGGCGAGCAGGGTCACGTCCCAGTTGTTGTCAGTACGCTCGCGGTCGGCGTTGTTGAACGCAGGAACGCGAGCAGTCGCTGGGGCCATCGCATTGTTGTACGCCTGCACGGGTCCCGCATCGGTCGTCACACGCTCATATCGCACGCCGGCCAGCGTGGTCCATTGCGCACTCGGCTGCGCCTCCCACTCCGCAAAGACCGCGTTGCGGTCACGCTCGCCGTCATTGATGTTCCAGAAGGTGTTCGGCCACATCCCACCGCCCGATGCCGGCCACCAGTCGTCGAGGCGGTAGCGCTGGATCTCGGCGCCGACGCGAACAAGATCGGTCGCCGACACATTGACGTCGCCTTTGAGTGCAAAACCGGTGTTCTTGCTCTCGGTGTTCATCGGCATGCCCGCCGCGCATGCCGGACTGAGCGGAGAACACGGCGTTCCGTTGAGAACCGTCGGACCACCGGATCCAATGATGACGTCGTTCGCCACGCTCCCCCCGTACCAGAACCGCTTGTCAGCGCCGAAGTCCATGAAATGCTCGACCTTCTCGTGGTAGGCGCGCGCCTCGAGCTTGCCCCAGTCGTACTTACCCTGATAGCGCAGGTTCAACCGCTTCTGGTCGTTCTCGAGCATGTCCATGCGCTGGTTCGGCCATAGCTCGTAGGGAATGTCCTGCAGACCGACCTTGGCCTCGAACAGGTGATCGCCCCCCTTGAAGGCGAAGCCGAGTTCATGGTTGCGGCTCTTGTAGGCCGTGGAGCCGACTTCGTCGAGCGGCAAGGTATGCCCTGCCCTGCCCGTCGCCGTCAGGGTCTTGAATGCGCGCGCGGCATCGTAGTTTTCGCTCTCGGCCGTCGAGCCCGAATAGCTGACGCTCAGCGAATCGCTTGCGAAAGCCGCACCCAGGTTGCCGCCGCGGGCATTGCCGTTGCTGCGGTAGAAAGCGCCGACCTCACCGGTCACCAGGGTCTTGCCGGCTTCGGCGAACACCGGCGCCTTCGATTCGGCAACAATCGTGCCCGCGATGCTGTCGCCGCCGACGCTGACCGGCGAGATGCCCGGATAGACCTCGAGCAGGCCTACGTTGGAGGGGTCGAGGTAGGACAGTGCCGGGTTCATGTGGTTGGGACAGGCCGCGATCAGGTCCATGCCGTCGACCTTGATGCGGATGCGGTCATCGGCAAGGCCGCGAATCGACGGCAGGCTGGAAACCCCACCCGAACCGTAGAGGCTGACCCCCGGAACATCGCGCAGCAGCGACGCCGAATCACTCGTGGCCGGCTTCAGCGACTGCAGGGTCGGTGTAGCCACCACGGAACCGCTGGTGGTCGCAGCCGCCGGCGGGGCGGTCACGACCACATTGCCGAGCCTGGTCTCCTGCGCCTGCGCGATGGCCGGCAGCGCCATCGCCACAGCCACGGCAAGCGGAAGACGTTTGAAAACCTTGTTGTTCATGATGTGCTCCTGCTTCCTTGTCTTGATGCGAACGTTGAGAAATTTGATCTTCATGAAATGCAAGTGTCGGGTGTGATGGCCGGCGACTCACTGGAACGCATGCCCCGAACACCTGAACAAATCAACACTGAAGGGCGGCGGCGACTCGCCGGTGCAAACCCGCCTCACCGCGGCGGCAACGCACCGTGCGCTGCAACGGGTTGATGTCATCCCCATGCCCGCCAAATGGAACAAGTGCACCGGGCAGATCTGCGCCCTCGAAAGCAACCTGGTGCAAAGCCTGGAGGTCTGCGATGTAGTGGCGCGACACGCCACGCCCACCCTGAGGCTCGAGCAGCTTGTCCTGTTCGAACGCCTTTAGGGTCCTGCAGACCGTCTCCGGCGTTTGGCCGAGAATCGAACCCAGTTCGGCCAACTGCAGGCGACGCACGCGGTTGCCTTCATCGATACGCAGCCGCAGCAGCAGTCGCGCGAGCCGTACGCGTGCTGGAACGACGCCGCTCGCCAAGTCCGAGATCCAGCATTCCGACTCGCTCAACGCGGCTTGCATCTGCCGCATGAGCTTCATCTGCAGCAGAGGCCTGCGAGCGAGTACGTGTGTCAGCTTGTCTGCCGGAATGCGGCAGGTCCTGACCTCATCGAGAGCGATCGCCGTCTGCTCGCAGACACCTCCGACAAGCGCATCGAAGGACACGACGTGTCCATCGTGCGCGATCCGCACGATGCGCTCATTCCCGGCGGGGTCGGAACGAACGAGCTTGACCCCGCCCGAGACGATGAAATGCAGCCCATCGGGCACTTCGCCCCGGCGACAGATCACCTCACCCGGCTCGAAGGTGTGACAAACGACGGGCAAGCCGCCTGCGACGGTCACGAGCGCAATGATGGAACCACAGGCACCTCCAGGACCGAACTCGCAGGCGACGCAATCCCCGCCATGCGCCACGTGGCTGCTGCTGTCCATCTTGCTCATCTTCTTGCCCTCCTCAGTGGTGCATCTTCTTCATCGGCGCGTTGAGCGCACGTACCGGTGCCCTGAG
>CALMKG010000415.1 GCA_937867175.1 uncultured Propionibacterium sp.
AAGCCGACTCGGCTCATCAAGGAGCTGGTCCGGCAGGGTACTGAGTCAGATTCAATCGTGCTCGACTTCTTTGCGGGATCGGGGACGACAGGCGACGCAGTTTCGCGGCTCAACGCGGAGGACGGCGGGACTCGGCGGTACATCTTGGTGCAGCTTGACGAAGTTGCTGACGCAAACACCGATGCGGCCGCTGCTGGGTATCGCACGATCGCCGAAGTCTCCCGCGAGCGGATTCGCCGGGCAGGCGCTGACACACGATCCCAGGCTGGAGTTCTCGGCAACGCGCTCGATGTTGGGTTCCGTTCACTCCGCATCGACACGACAAACATGACTGACGTGCTGAGGGCGCCCGATGATACGGATCAACCCGCCCTCTCGGACTTTGGAAGCAGCGTGAAGCCCGACCGCACCGGTGAAGATCTGCTGTTCCAGGTGCTGCTCGACTGGGGCCTAGACCTCACAATGCCGGTTCAGAAGGAGTCCATCGATGGGTTCGAGGTGTACCACGTTGAGGAGGGGGCGGTGATCTTGTGCATCCGTCCGCGTGAGGCGCGCAATCTCTCTCTCTCGGGCTGCCGCGGCTATCGCGGAACGCCAGCCACTTCGTGTCGTGTTCCTCGACGAAGACTTCGCGGACGACGCGGAGCGAATCAACGTGGAGCAGATATTCCGAGAGAAGTCCGCGCACACAGAGGTCAGGGCAATCTAGATGCCGGTCATCACGACGACTACGGGCAGCGCGTCAGTCTATGTGCGCGTCGCCTGTCTCGTTGTTTGGTGGTGGTGCGTAATGGAGAAGCGCACCATGCACTCGCCCGATCTCACGGCTCGCAACATCGAGAAGCTCGCCGAGCTCTTCCCAACTGTGATCACCGAGTCCCTGGACGCGGAGGGCAACGTGACCACCGCTGTCGACTTCGACTTGCTGCGTCAGGAGTTGAGCGCCCATGTTGTCGAGGGGCCGCAGGAGCGGTACCGGCTCGATTGGCCCGGCAAGCGTGCCGCCGCGTTTGCTGCGAACGCTCCGATCGCCAAGACGCTCCGCCCCGTCCGCGAGGAGTCCGTGGACTTCGACACCACGAAGAATCTCTTCATCGAGGGTGACAACCTCGACGCACTCAAGCTGTTGCAGGAGTCGTACCTGGGCAAGGTCAAGCTGATTTACATCGATCCGCCCTACAACACCGGAAACGACTTCATCTACAACGACGACTTCGCCGAGTCGGCAGAGGAGTACTTGACGCGCTCGGGGCAGAAGGATGATTCAGGCGTCCGGCTGACCGCCAACTCCGAGTCGAACGGTCGCTTCCACTCCGACTGGCTCAGCATGATGTATCCCCGGCTCAAGCTTGCTCGCAACCTCTTGGCGGACGATGGAATCCTGTTCGTCAGTATTGACGACAACGAATCGCCGCAACTTCGCAGGTTGTGTGACGAGGTGTTCGGTAGCTCAAACTTTGCTGGCTCTTCATAAAAGGGAGTGGACGAGGGGTCTGAATCCGCCGGCGTCGAGTAGGCATCTGGCTATGTAGTGGGTCAGGTTCCGGAAGCCTCTTGCGGTGCCGCGGAGGTGTTCGAGCAGCCCGTTGATCGCTTCACTTGGGCCGTTCGAGGTGCCGGGATGGTCGAAGTAGGCCAGCACGTCGTCGCGGCGTCGGTGCAGGGTCCGGCCCAGAGTGCGTAGCTCGGTCAGCGCGGCTGGGACACCGGCGGCGAGGGTGTCGATCAGTTTGGTCATGAGTTTCCGCCCTTCGGCTGGTTCGCGGTGTTGGTAGGCGTCGATGATGTCCTGGTAGGACTGCCAGGTCACCGCCAGGCAGAGGTGGGCCGGGTCCTCGATCACGTCGAGGAGCCGGAACCATTGCTTTTGGGTTAGCAGGGCGGCGCGGGTGCGGACCACCCGGCGGATACCGAACAGCGGGTCACCGGAACGGCCGCGACGGCCGAGGGTTTCCTGCTGCAGGCGTTGTCGGCACAGGTCGAGCTTGTCGCCGGCCAGGGCGACGACGTGGAACGGATCCATCACCGTGACGACCTCGTCGATGGCCTCGGTGGCGGCGGTCTTGTAGCCGGTGAATCCGTCCATGGCGACCACCTCGATACGGTCCCGGAACCCCTGGTCCTGTTCTTCGAGCCAGGTCTTGAACGCCTTCTTCGAGCGGCCCTCCAGCACCGCCAACAACCTGGACGGCCCGGTATCGGTCCTTGTCGGGGTGAGGTCGATCACCACGGTGACGAACTTGTCACCGAACCGGGTGTGCCGCCAGTTGGGTCGGGCTGTGGCGCCCTGCCACGGTTGCCCGTGGTGGGTTTCCACAGCCCGCCCGCCGAACCCGGCGTGCGACTTTCACCGC
>CALMKG010000416.1 GCA_937867175.1 uncultured Propionibacterium sp.
GCTGGGGGGGGGTGTGGGGGGGTGGGGGGGGGGGTGGGCGGGGGGGGGGGGGTGGGGGTGGGGGGGGGTGGGGGGGTCGGCGTTTCCGTGGGGGTTGGCGTCGCAGACTCGGTGCTGGGTGCCGACATCGGGGATCGTGCGCCTTCTGCTTCGTCTTCCACTGCTGCGTCGGTCGCTGTCGTCGGGGTCTGGACGGGCGGGGCAGGAGAGTCCGGATCGGTGTAGTAGTTCACCGGCTCAACCTGTTCAACCCATCCGGGCACTGTGACAGGGGTGGGGCGCGGCGAGAAGGAGGCCTCCGCGACTGGGGCCGCCGGCGTGCTGCTGGGAGTCGTACTGGGAGCCGTACTGGGGGACGCTGGCGTCGCACTCGGGGAGGCAGTACTCGCAGGGGTGATCGATGGGGCGACGAAAGCGGGTGCCTGGGCCGCCCGATCCACTGTGAAGAAGGACTCGAGCAGCCGAGTTAGGCCGAACCACGTTCCGAGCCCGAGCAGCGGGACCAGCAGAAGGACGAGCAGACGACGCAGGAGCATCTTTGTTCCCCTTGGGATTGCCGACGATTTGAATTCGCCGATGAACGGTCCAATCCCGACGCAGTATCGAGTGCTTTCAAGGTCTTGCCAAGGCTGGCAAGCTCGAGTAGAGGTGGAGGGTTTCCCAAACATGACCAAGATCTGGGCCCATCGTGGCGCCTGCGCCGACGCGCCCGAGAACACCCTGCCGGCCTTCCAACTCGCCTTCGATCAGGGCGCAGATGGTGTCGAACTGGATGTGCAGCGCACCCGCGACGGCGTCCTGGTGATCTGCCACGACGAGACGATCGACCGCACCAGCGACGGCTCGGGTGCGATCTCCGAGTTGACTTTCGACCAGCTTCGCCGCCTCGACTTCAGCAATGGACGCAATGGGTATGCCCGAGTCCCGATCCCGACGCTGGCCGAGGTGCTCGACCTGGTGCGCGGTACCGACAAGGTGGTCGACATCGAACTGAAGAACTCGGTGGTGCGCTATCCGGGCATGGAGGAGCAGGTCGACGCGCTGGTGGCGGGGTTCGGACTGACCGACCAGGTCTGGTACTCGTCGTTCAACCATCTCAGTCTGCTGCACCTGGCGGAACTCGGATCGCCGGTCGCGCGTGGCGTGCTCTACGTCGAGCAGTTGGTCCGGCCTTGGGAGTATGCCGCCGGTTTCGGGGTGGACGCCCTGCATCCACTGGCCACTACGGTCGATGCCGGCCTGGTCGAGGCCGCGCACGCAGCTGGCATCCGCGTCCACCCCTGGACTGTGGACGATCCGCGGGCCATCGTGGCGCTGGCCGCCGCCGGCGTGGACGCGATCATCACCAACGTGCCACGGGTAGCCCGCGAGGCGGTCTGATTCGTCCAGCGGTCTTGACGACCCCTCCCCGGTGAGGCATAGTTGAAGTCCTTTCGAACGTGTATTCGAATGAATTTCCGGGGGGTGTGCCATGCGGGTCAGCAACGAACCGGTCGCCGTGCGGTTGTCGTCGGACGCTGCGCCGACCCAGTTCGTCTGGCGTCGGCGCCTGTGGCGGGTGCTGGCGGTGCAACGAACTTGGGTAGAGGCAGGGCCATGGTGGGACGACCCACGGGTGCGGCGGGCCCGCGGGCAGGACGCGCCGACCAGGTGGTCGAACGAATTGGGCGAGCCAAACCCACCCCCCGAAGCCACATCGCCCGATGGTGACCTGCTCGGTGACCGAACGATTTGGCGGGTGGAAGCGTCGTCCGGCGCCAGTGCGCAGACCGGGGTTTACGAGCTGGCCTGCCGGGGGTCCGAGTGGCGGTTGCGGACGATCGTCGATTGAAGGCCGAACGAGGGAAGAAGGTGGAACAGATGGGGACGCGGGTGCAGGCCTGCCTGTTGGCCGCCAGGCACGGTGCTGATGCGCTGCTGGCGGGTCACCGGGCCGTCCGTCCGGTCGCCGAGCCCACAGAACTGTGGACGAGGCTGGCCGCAGAGCTGCCGTCGTTCGCGGAGTGGGCGTCCTACTTCGCGGTACTCGAAGGCCGGCATCGATTGAGTGACCGGCAAGCCGACGACCTGCTACGTGACCTCGGTGTCTTCCTCGACCTGGTCGACCAACAGTTGAGTCGCCGCAGCCTGGTGGGCCATGGCTGACGAATTCGTCCATCTGAGAGTCGCGTCAGGTTACTCGATGCAGTACGGCGCTTCACATCCCAGCGACCTGGTGGCCCGGGCGGCCGGGTACGGCATGACACGGCTGGGGCTGACCGACCGGGATGGCATGTATGGGTCGGTGCGGTTCGCCAAGGCCTGCCTGGCCGCCGGGATCACGCCGATCATCGGGGCAGACCTGGCGACCGGCTTCAGTCCGCGGCACCCGGCGTCCCGGCTGGGACGCCCACCCAGCGCTGCCAAGGGCGGGTCGAGCAACGAGCTGTGGCGGGCCAACCAAGTCGGTGCCGACCGGGCGTTCGGGCTACCGCGGGTGGTGGTGCTGGCCCGCAGTCGCACCGGCTGGTCACGGCTTTGCCGACTGGTCAGCGCAACCCACCTGGCCGGGCAGCGCGGGGCGCCGGTGGCAGGCGCCGAGTTGATCGGCCGATACTGTGCCGATGGTGAGCTGACGGTACTGCTGGGCGCCGACTCCGAACTGGGTATGGCCGTGGTCGCCGACGACCGGTCCGCAGCCGAGGCAGAACTGGTGCGCTGGCAAGGTCTGATACCCCGCGGACGGCTGGTGGTCGCGGTCACCGACCAACTTGTCGGCGGCCAGCAGGCCGCCTCGCTGAGGCAGGCGTCCCGGCTGCTGCGGTTGGCCGACGAGCATGGGCTGGCTGCAGTACTGACCAACCAGGTACGGATGGCCGAACGACGTCAGGCGATGACCTGCGACGTGCTCGACTCCGCGCGGCGGCTGATGGCCCTAGACTCGCGGGCCATCGACCGGCGCAACGCCGAGGGCTGGCTGAAACCGGGGGAGTTGATGCATCCCATCGCCGAAGCCGTCTCGCGGGCATCCGGACGAACCGACGACGGGCGGCAGCTGTGGGCGCAAACCATCGAACTGGCCGCCGAATGTGGCCTCGACCCGGTCGCCGACATCGGGCTGGGCGAGGTGCACCTGCCCGAGTTCGAGCAACTCGGCACCACCTTGGCGCAGGCGCCGCGGGTGCTGCGGGCCCGTTGCGAGGCCGGTATCGCAGCCCGCTACCCGGTGGTCGACGAGCAACTGTTGCGCCGGTTGGACGACGAGTTGGACGTGATCTCCCAACTCGGCTACGAGTCCTACTTCCTGACCGTCGCCGAGGTGGTCGCCATGATCGGCGAGATGGGCATCCGATGTGCGGCGCGCGGATCGGGTGCCGGCAGCCTGGTCAACTACCTGCTCGGTATCTCCGGGGTTGACCCGATCGCCCACCGGCTGATCATGGAACGGTTCTGTTCGCCGCTTCGCCAAGGCCTGCCCGACATCGACCTCGACGTCGAATCCGAACGACGCACCGAGATCTACGCCAAGGTGTTGGAAACCTTCGGCGGCGATCGGGTGAGCTGCGTGGCGATGCTGGAGAGCTACCGCGTCCGGCATGCGGTGCGCGATGTCGGCCGGGCGCTGTCATTGCCGCCCGCCGAGGTGGACGCGATCGCCAAGTCGTTCCCGCACATCCGCGCCCGGGACGCCCGGGCCGCGCTGCGTGACCTGCCCGAACTGCGGGCCGCCGGGCTCGCTGAAGAACGACTTGAGGTGCTGTTCGAGCTGGTCGAATCGCTCGACGGGCTGCCCCGCCACGTCGCGCTGCACCCGTGCGGGGTGATCTTGTCGGACGCCGGCCTCGGCGACCGCACCCCGGTCGAGGCCAGCTTCGGCGGCTTCCCGATGAGCCAGTTCGACAAGGACGACGTCGAAGACATGGGCCTGCTCAAGCTCGACATCCTCGGTATCCGCATGCAGTCGTCAATCGCCTACTGTCTGGCCGAGATCGAACGCACCTGCGGGCCCGAACAAGTACCCGACGTGGACGCGCTGGCCCCCTTCGGCGACCCGGGGGTCTACGACATGGTTGCCCACGCCCAGACCCTTGGCTGCTTCCAGATCGAGTCGCCCGGCCAGCGTGAGCTGATCGGCAAGTTCGGGCCCGAGAACTTCGACGACATCATCATCGACATCTCGCTGTTCCGGCCCGGCCCGGTGAAGTCCGACATGGTGGTGCCCTTCCTGAACGCCCGGCAGGGTTGGGCGACCCCGCGTTACCTGCATCCGAGCCTGGCGCCGGTACTGGAGGCGACCTACGGGGTGGTGGTCTTCCATGAGCAGATCATCGAGATCATCTCGGTGGTCACCGGCTGCAGCCTGGCCAAGGGGGACGAGGTCCGCCGCGCGCTGGGCGACTTCGAGGGCCAACAGCAGGCCCGCAACTGGTTCCTGCCCCGGGCCATCCTGCGTGGCTACCCAGAACCGGTGGCCGAACGCATCTGGCAGGTGCTGGCCTCGTTCGCGTCCTTCGGGTTCTGCAAGGCCCACGCTGCCGCATTCGCGCTGCCCACCTACCAGTCCGCCTGGCTGAAGCGGTACTGGCCGGCCCACTTCATCGCCGGCATCCTCACCCACGACCCAGGCATGTACCCCAAACGGCTGCTGGTCGCCGAGGCCCGCCGGATGGGCGTGCAGATCCTCGGCATGGACGTCAACGCCTCCGGGGGAGGCTACCGGGTGGAACCAGTGCGCGCCACCGAGCCGACCGAGCCGGGTCCGGGGGAGAGGTTCCAGCCGCCGCCCGGCCTACCCGATGGTTCCGACTGGGGCATCCGGCTGTCGCTGGCAGACGTGAAGGGCATCGAGACCGCCCAAGTGCTGCGCATCGAGGCTGGTCAGCCGTACGCTTGCCTGTCCGACTTCTGGGCCCGCGCCCAGGTCGGCGCACCGGTGGTCGAGAACCTGATCGGGGTGGGTGCCTTCGACGCGCTCTACGGCATCGACCTCGGCTGCCCGGTCCGAGGCGGTGACCAGGTGACCCGACGCGACCTGCTGCTGCGGCTGGCCGACCTGAAACGCCTGGGGCAGGTCGAGGCGCGCACCACCCGGGCGGCCAAGGGGCTGCAGCCGGTGACCGACCGCTCACCGTTGGCCGGTGTGCTGACCGCCGACGACCCGGCCCAGCTGGCGGCCCGGCAAGCCGCCGGCCAGGTGGTGTCCAGCCGGGTGCGCGGCGGCTTCGACGGCATCCAACTGGCCCTTGACCTCGACCAACCCGATGATGACGAACCAGCCGGCTGGCCCGGCGACGTGGTCGCGTCCGGGTTGCCCGAGATGAATCGGGCCGACCAATTGGCCATCGAACTCGACGTGCTCGGGCTGGACGCCAGCCAGCACGTCATCGAGTGCTACCGCGAGTTCCTCGACGCCTGCCGGGTGACCCGCTCGTCCGAACTGCTCGGCAGACGCAACAACAGCGAACTACTGGTCGCCGGGGTCAAGGTCGCCACCCAAACCCCGCCGGTCCGTTCCGGGCGCCGGGTGGTCTTCCTCACCCTCGACGATGGTGTCGGCCCGGTCGACGCCACCTTCTTCGAGGACGCCCAAGGCCCCTATGCGGCGACCGTCTTCTCGTCCTGGCTGTTGGTGGTGCGCGGCAACCTGCGGCGCACCGGCCCACGCGGGGTCTCGTTGCTGGCCACCGGCGCCTGGGACCTGACGGGGCTGGCCGACCAGTGGGGCAAGCTGAGGGAAACCGGGCTGGACGCCCAGCAAGCGGCCGCCACGCTGCTCGCGCAACTGACCCCGCCGCCGGCCCGTGGCCGTCCGGCGCGTCAGCCGTTGCCGGACGACCCCCAAACCGCCGACCTGCGTCCCGCCGACGAACCGGCAGCCGAACCCGACCCGAACCGCCATGCCCGGGCCGGTGGCATGGGACGCCGCAGGGTCTTCCTGCATGCCAGCGGCTTCAAGCAGTCGCCGTACGCCGACACCCAGCCGTCCGGCCTGCCCACCGCACAGGCGCCCCGCAAGCTGTGGCACTCCAGCCCGGGGAGCTCGGGACAATGAGCCGCACCCAGGTGATCCTGCATGTCGACATGGACGCCTTCTACGCCTCGGTAGAGATGGCCCGGCGGCCCGAGTTGCGTGACGTGCCGATGTACGTCGGCGGCGCCGAACGTGGCGTGGTGCTCAGCGCCAATTATCCGGCCCGGGCGTACGGCATTGAGGGTGGCATGCCGGCGACCCGGGCTCGTCGGCTCTGCCCGCAGGCGGTCGCGGTGCCGCCCGACTACGACACTTACACCGACGTCTCGGCCGGCGTGATCCAACTGCTGCGCAGCTTCACCAACAAGGTCGAGGTGGCCAGCATCGACGAGGCCTTCTGCGACATCACCGGCGCGATCTGCCGGCTGGGCGAACCCCGGACGATCGGCGAGCTGCTGCGCGCCCGGGTCGCCGACGAGCAACGCATCCCATGCTCGGTGGGCATCGGGCCGAGCAAGTTCATCGCCAAGCTGGCCAGCAAGCAGGCCAAACCGGACGGCCTGGTCGAGGTGCCGTCCGACCGGATCACCGCCTTCCTGCACCCGCTGCCGGTGGAGGCAATTTGGGGGGTGGGGCCGGCCACTGCGTCCCGGCTGCACAAGTTGGGCTTGACCAGCATCGACGATGTCGCGCACACACCGAAACCCACCCTGCAGCGTGCCTTCGGCGCTGGTCAGGGTGCGCTGCTGCACGACCTGGCCTGGGGACGCGACAACCGGTCCATCCAGGCCACCGAACCGGAGCACTCGATCGGCGCCCAAACCACCTTCGGACGCGACACCGACGATCCCCGGGCGGTGCACGGCGAACTGCTGCGGATGGCGGCCCGAGCCTCTTCCCGCATGCGGGAAGCCGGCATGTGCGGACGCGCGGTGAGCATCTCGGTGCGTTTCTCCGACTTCACCACCATCACCCGGACCGCCCAACTGCCCAGCCCCACCGATGTCACCGACGAGGTCTACGCCCAGGCGTTGCGGCTCTACGAGGGCTTGCACCTGCAACGGGCCCGGATCCGGCGAGTCGGGGTGCGGATTGAGAAGCTGGTACCTGCCGCGGAGGCCTACCAGCAGCCCACCCTTGATGCGCCAGAACGCGGAATGCGCGAGGTGGAGCTGGCCGCCGACGCCCTCATCCGCCGGTTCGGTCCAAACGCCGTGGGCCGTGCGACTCTGGCCGGGTCAACCTGAACGAGGTATACTCCGCTGGTCGCCGCACGGTAACGATTAGGATTCGCGGCTTCGGACACCTTCGAGTGACGTTTACACTGGGGTAACAGTCAATGGCAGGAGGGGAGGGAAATGGCGCTCTCGGAAGAAGAACAGAGGCTACTGGCCCAGCTAGAGGCCTCGTTGGCCGCAGAAGACCCGAAGCTCGCCCAAACACTTGGCTCCCACAACACGCCACGCCAGATACATGGTCGTCGTGCCGCGTTGGCCGGCGTACTTTTCGTCATCGGTCTGGTGCTATTGGTAGTCGGTCTACAGACCATCTGGCCGCTCAGCGTGGTTGGTTTCATTGCCATGTTCGCGGCCACCATCGTGGCGCTGGGCTCTTGGCGCAAGGCCACCGATCCCGCCGCCCAGCCGCGGCCACCACACAAGTCGACCTCCGAACCCTTCATGGGGCGGATGGAGGACCGTTGGCGTCGTCGTCAGGACGGCGACCTCTAAGCTCATCCACCGATTCCCCGGCTGCGCTTCTCCAGCCCGGCGGTCGGCTTGGTTGTCGTCAGAACTCGACGACGATGCGATCGCGGACGCCGCCCGCCGCAAGTGCGTGCCCGCCATCTGGCACCGACGTGGCTAGTCTGCGCGCCAGACCAGTGACCGTGGCACGACTCGGGCCTGCAGCCGTGTCCAGCCCGACTGGCCTGCCCGCAACTGCCGCGTGACCAATTCCACATCCGACCTGACAACCACGTCCTCCGGCAGCCCGGTGGCGTAGTAGAGCCGTTCGACCAGCAGGGCGATACGGCCCAGCGCGGCTCGGCCCTCAGCGTCCAACCCGCCCCATCCGGCGGCGGCCGCCTGGCGAGGGGTCCCGGCCGGCCAATCAAGGCCCAGGTCGATGACGGTCGCCCCCAGTTCCCGCCAGGCCGCACCGACCATCTGACGGGCGCTGCCCGCACCCAGCCGGGAGCGGCGTTGCAGCAATCGCACCACTGCAGGAGCCGCCAGCAGCAGGATCGCCCCCAGCGTCCCCAGCGCCCACCGCGGGTCGATCGCCAGTGCGCCCGCGCCCGAGCTGGTCTGTTCGTCGAGTGGGACGCCCGGGTCCTGGGTCGGTGTCGACGGGGCAGGTTCGAACGTGGGAGTCGGTTCGGATTCCTGGACGGGCGTGTCGACCGGCGGCGGCTCGGTCCAGCTCGGCTCCGTCCCGATCGCGACTGTTGGTTCGAAGCGCACCCAGCCCAATCCCGCGAAGTACAGCTCGGGCCAGGCATGCATGTTGTGCGAGGTGACCAGCCACGAGCCGTCACCTTGTTGGGTGCCCGGGGTGAACCCGACCGCCACCCGTGACGGGATACCGACCACCCGCGCCATCAGCGACATGGCAGCCGAGTAGTGGACGCAGTAGCCCGCGAAGTCCTTGGTCAAGAAGTTGACCAGCGATTGGTAGCCGGTGCCGGTGGGCGCGTCGAGGGTGTAGGTGAACCGTGCTGGGTCGCGCAGCCAGTCCTGCAGGGCGATGGCTCGCCGCCCGTCGGTGTCAGCCCCGGCGGTGATCTCCAGCGCCAGTCTCCGAATCTCCGGTGGCACGTCTGGCGGCACCTCGACGGCGACCTGGCCCTCCGGTGGGATTCCGGCGATGGCAGTGACCAGCTGGTCGGCGGTCGGCTCAGCGTTACGACTTTCGACGGTGAATGTCAGGTTGCGTAGCGCCTCCGGACCGACGTTGGGGTCCACGTTCAGCACGGTCAGGGACGCCGGGTCGAAGTTCCAGTCGCCCTCGACTTCCCAACGCACCGGGGCGTAAGGGGCCGGCAAGTAGTTGGACTCGAACTCGCCGACCATCACCTGCGTGGTGTCCGTCGGCTGGACCCCCACCACCCCGGGCACTCGGGCAGGGAAGCCCCGCTGCAGCGACATGTCGACCTGGTGCCAGCCGTTCTCGTCCACGCCGGTCAGCGCGCTGCTGCGTAGCATCACCCCGTCCGGTGCGGTGGTGGTGTAGCGCAGCAGCGGCTGGTCGTCGGGCCGTCGCAGGTTCTCGTTCAGCTGGATGCTGGGGTCGGACAATTGCACGGTGTCCGTGCCGGTGCCGTCGGGCCACAGGTCCCGTTGGGTCGGCGGGATCAGCAAGCCGGCCACCAGGGACGCCACGATCGCTGTGACACCGACCGCGAGGGCCAAGGTGACGAAGCTGCGCGCGTTCAGTCGGGCGCCGATCTGCCGGGTGAGTCCGCGCGGCCAGCGGTCTTCGTGGTCAACCGTCCGTGACCCCAGCAGCACCAGCCAGCCCACACCGACCGCCACCAGGGACGTCGGGTGCAGCGGCCCAGCGAGGACCGCAGCGGCGGTCAGATAGCCCCCGAGCAGCGGCAGGACGGCCAGCAGCGCGCTGCGCGCGGCGATGAAGCTGACATCGATCAGGATGGTCAGTGCGCCAACCATCGCCACCATCGCGACCAAGGTGGCGTCGTCGGGCGCCATCGGAACGGACTGTTCCTGCATGTGGCGCAATGCCGCTTGCAGGCTCGCATTGAGCCCATCCCAGAACCGGCTGCCGCTGCCCGGCAGTGAACTCGCGACGCGAAGGCTCGCCAGCAGCGTGCCACCCACCAGCGCCACCAACTGGGCGAGGGTGGGTAGCCAAGTCTGCTCGGTGAAGCGACGAACCAGAGCAGCGACGGCCTGCAGGACCACCACCGCCAGCACGAGACCGACCAGGAAACGATCGTCACTGGTCATCGAGAACATCGGCACCGCGGCGAGTAGCCCTGCGATACCGACCGCAATGGTGTTGCGCAGCGAACCGGTCACCCGAGCACCTCGGCGGCCCGCTGCAGCCCCTGCCAGGCGTCCGGCACGGTCGTCTTGGCGTCCACCAGGACGACCATCCAGCCGCGTTCGGCGAGTTCGTCCGCGCGCAGCCGCTGCGTCCGATTCGGTGGCAAACCGCCGAAGGTGTCGACATCGACCACGATGGCGTGGGCCGACCCGCTGCCCGGCATGGCGTCCACCAAGATGGCCAGATCATCGCCGGTGAGCCGGCCCAGGATCGCGACGATCGATGAGCCCTGCGGCCGATCTTCCCCGGGTGAGGTGACCGCGGCGGCCAGGTCGTCCACCCGGGTCGCCTTCACGTCGGTGAGTGCGTCGATCAGTTGTTGGGCGCGCACCGAACTGTCGGCGTCCGGGCCGACGCTCGGGCCGTCTGCGTCGGCCAGTTCAAGCGTGATGCCGGTGGCGAGCAGTGCCATACCCGCAGACGCGGCCGCCGAGACCGCCCACTCGAAGGAGCCTTGGGAGCCGGTGCCGGCGTGTGCCGAGCGGCGGTTGTCGAGCACCAAACGGGTGGTGGGCTGCCAGGATTGCTCCTCGCGCCGCACCATCAGTTCGCCGACGCGGGCGGTGGAGCGCCAGTGCACCCGCCGCACGTCGTCGCCACGCCGGTACTCGCGGACCAGCACGTCGTCCTGCCCGACCAGACCGGCCCGCGCGCTGTGGGTTTCGGCAGAGGCGCCCGAGGCGCCGGCGCGGAGCCGGCCCAATTCGTGCACCTGCGGGGTGACGGCGACCTCGGTCGTGCTGGCGAAGGCCATGTCATTGTGGGACAGCCCGAACGGGTCCAAGCTGCGCACCAACAGCGGTCCGATCCGGAAGCGACCGCGTTCCGATCCCACCAGGCGGTAGGCCACCTCCTCGCCGACCGCCGAGACAACGCCCGACAGCGCGAAGCGCGGACGCATGCCCATCGACTGCGGCACCACGTCCTCGAAATGCAGCAGCCGTGGCCCAGACGCTCGCGAGCCGATGACGCGCAACTGCACCCGGAACTCGGTGCCGACCGGCACCGAGGTGACCGGCAGCAGCCGTTCATGACGCAGGCCACGCACCGGCCACGAGACCAGGACGAGTGCGCCCAGGACCACGGCGATGGCGAACGCCCCCAGCCAGAAGATGTCGCGCAGTGCGAAGGCCGCACCGAAGGCTGCGACCAGCGTCCCGGCGAGCACGACGATGCGTCCCCGCGGCGTGAGTCGGTGCCACCATTGCACGGTCAGTCTCCCCGCGGCACCGGCACCGTTCCAGCCGCGGCGAGCACCACGTCGGCCGGCTTGCGTCCGGCCAGCCGGGCCTGCGACGTCAGCAGCAGACGATGCCCGAGCACCGGACCCAGCAATGCCTGAACGTCATCAGGGGTCACATAGTCACGGCCGTGCATCGCCGCCCGGACGCGCACCGCGCGCAGCAGGTGCAACCCGGCACGCGGCGAGGCACCCAACCTCAGGTCGGTGTTCGAGCGCGTGGCGTCCACCACATCGACGATGTAACCCTTGACGGCGGACGAGACGTGGACCCGTCCGAGCCCGGACGCGAGCCTGGTCAGCGTGGCGCCGTCGGTGACCGGCCGCAGCGTCGTCAGCGGGCTGGCGGCGCCGTGGGTGTCGAGCATCTCGATCTCGGCATTGCGGGTGGGATAGCCCATCTGGATGCGGGCCATGAAGCGGTCACGCTGCGCCTCGGGCAACGGGTAGGTGCCCTCCATTTCGATCGGGTTCTGGGTTGCCACGACCATGAACGGGGGCGGCAGGCGATGCGTGGTGCCGTCCACACTCACCTGGCGTTCCTCCATTGCCTCCAGCAGCGCCGACTGGGTCTTGGGGGACGCGCGGTTGATCTCGTCGCCGACCACGATGTTGGCGAAGACGCCGCCAGGCTTGAACTCGAACTCGCGGGATTCCTGGTTGTAGACCGACACCCCGGTGATGTCGGACGGCAACAGGTCGGGGGTGAACTGGATGCGCCGCACCGTGCAGTCGATGGACTTGGCGAGTGCCTTTGCCAGCATCGTCTTGCCGACCCCCGGCACGTCCTCGATCAGTAGATGCCCGCTGGCGAGCAGCACCATGATGGCCAGGTCTATCTGTTCGGACTTGCCCTCGATGACCCTTGAGATCGCGGTGCGCATGGCGCCAACTGTCTGGCGCACCTGGTCGACGTCGAGTTCGGTTGTCGAGGCGCGTTGAGCTTCCACGGACACGAGGATCCCGTTCGGTAGACGGTCTGGGCCACCAATCCTACTGCCGCCCGCAATGTGGCGGTCGGAGGCCAAAACACGCCCTGAGTGGTGCGCCAGGGGAGTGTTGTGGAGTAATGTGGAGCCAAGTGGAGGAGAGCGGCCTCGATCAGGGAGCGAGGGGGTGGCGCCGGTGTTCTTCGGTACCCACACACCCAAGCTCGACGAAAAGGGCCGTTTCTTCCTGCCTGCGAAGTTCCGGGAAGAACTGGGCGAGGGGCTGGTGGTGACGCGTGGGCAGGATCATTGCCTGGCGGTCTACCCGATGGCCACCTTCGTCAAGAAGACCGAACAGATGGCGTCTGCTCCGGCGACGGTCCGCCAAGTGCGTGACTTCCAGCGGATGTTGGCGTCCTCGGCGAGCGATGAGGTGCCTGACAAGCAGGGCCGGGTGACCATCCCGGCCCAGCTCCGCGAGTATGCGGGGCTCGACAAAGACATCGTCGTCGTCGGGGCCATTGATCGGCTGGAGATCTGGGACCCGCAGGCCTGGCAGGAGTACTCCACTGCGCAGGAGGCGGCTTTCGCAGAACTGAATGAGGAGATCTTCCCGATCTTGTGATCGGGTGGACGCCCCGCTGTGCCGTCCGGCTTCAATCCGGGTCCGCAGCCCCTGGCGCACCTTCCCCGGTGCCAGGTGGCGGTCCGGATTGAAACCAGACGTCACAGGGGGCCGTGCCGGGAGGGACACGATGGACGTGAGCAGGCGGGCCGAGTTGGCCAGCGACGCCACCGGTCACGTCCTGCACACCCCTGTGATGCTCGACCGGATCGTTGAACTGCTCTCGCCTGCGCTGTCGGCGCCCGATGCCGTGCATGTGGACGCCACGCTCGGCATGGCCGGACATGCCGCCGCCATCCTGACGGCGAACCCCGCAGCGCACCTGGTCGGCATCGACCGGGATGGCGATGCGCTCACCATCGCGCGCGAGGTGCTCAAGCCGTTCGCCGCGCGCGTCGACCTGGTCCAGGCCCGGTTCGATGAACTGGACGAGGTGCTCGACGACCTCGGTCTCGGCCAAGTCCACTCCCTGCTCGCCGATCTGGGGCTGTCGAGCCTGCAGGTCGACCAACGGCAACGCGGTTTCGCCTACGCCGTGGACGCGCCGTTGGACATGCGGATGGATTCTCGCGCCCCGCGCACTGCGGCCGACGTGCTCAACTCCGCGTCACGGGCCGACTTGGTACGCGTCCTGCGGCGTTACGGCGAGGAACCGCACGCCGACCGAATCGCGCGGGCCATCGTCACCGAACGCGAGCGGCAACCGTTCACCACATCCGCACGACTGGTCGAGGTCATCACCGCAGCACTGCCGGCCGCCGTGCGGCACGGGGGTGGGCACCCCGCCAAGCGCACCTTCCAGGCACTGCGGATCGAGGTCAACGGTGAACTGGACGCGCTGGCCGGGCTGCTGCCCGCGGCACTCGACCGGCTCACCGTCGGTGGCCGCTTCGCCGTGCTCGCGTACCACTCGCTGGAGGACCGCATGGTCAAGCAGAGCTTCGCCGCAGCCACCCGGGACGCCGCCCCCGAGCGCCTACCGGTGGTTCCAGAGCCGCTGCTGGCCCGGTTCGTCCCACTGACTCGTGGCGCCGAGCGGCCGGACGCTGCAGAAGTCGCCGCCAACCCCCGCGCCGCGTCCGCTCGGTTGCGCGCAGTGCAACGCATTCGCCCTCGAGAGGAGCACCGATGAGCGCGCTGCAGGTCCCGGTCCCGTCTCCGGCCATCGAATCGCGAGCGACTCCGTTGCGGGCGGTGCCCAGCCGTCCCAGCCGGCAGATCGCGCAGCTGCCATTCGTGCTGATCATCGCCCTGTTGCTGGGAGGCGGCATGACGGGGGTGCTCGTCTTGTCCACCACGATCCAAACCCAGTCAGCCGAGCTGAGCACGCTGCAGGCCCGCGAGGCTGAACTGCGCTACCAGGAAGCTGCGTTGGTGGCCCAGGCGCAAGATCTACGGTCCAGCGCCAAGCTCGCCGAGCGGGCATGGGCGCTCGGCATGCGTCCGAACCCGCAGCCGGCCTTCATCCAGCTGCCGGGAGGTCAGGTGGTGGGAGTGCCGACCGAGGTGACCGGCGACGAACTCACTGGCATCGTGCCCGTCGCCACACCCACACCTGCCTCGTCCCCGTCGCCGTCGCCGGTCCCGGAGCCGTCAGCGTCCGCCGCCGAGACGTCCGCCGCCGCGCAACCCGCCGCTGAGTCGGCCGCACCCAACGGCACAGGAGAAACCCGATGAGCCGCCCGACCACCGGCGGCCGGCGCCAGCGCCGGAAGCTGCCCATCGCGTCCACCGACAGGCGCATCACGCTCTTCTTCGTCTTGATGGCCATGGTCTTTTCCGTCGCCGCCGGGCGCGCGTTGTTGCTTCAAGGCATTGATGCCCCCGCCAATGCCCAGGCGGCTGCCCAACAGCTCACCCGCACCCAGGAGCTCAAGGCCGACCGCGGCGTCATCCTCGACCGCAACGGGCAAGTGCTCGCCGAGACCCAGCCGGCCTTCCAGGTGATCGCCGACCCTTGGTCCATCTCCTCCAACGGCTACGATCCCGACCACATGACGGCCGAACAGGAGGCAAAGGCCGCCCAAGCACCCGAGGCGATCGCCGGCATCTTGGCGGCGTACCTGGGCGGCAGCAAGTCCGACTACCTGAAGAGGCTGAGCGAGCCACGCAACGCCGATGGCAGCCCGAACCAGTACGAACTGATCGAGCGCAAGGTTTCCGCCGCCCTCTACCAGCAGATGGCCAACGAGTTGAAGAACGGCGGCTGGTACGGCATCTATCCGGCGTCCGACCCGGTGCGCTACTACCCGAACGGGACGCTCGCCTCCAACGTGCTGGGCTTCGTCAATTACGACGATGAGGGCGCCGCCGGTCTGGAGTACCTGTACAACGCCCAATTGTGCGGCATCGACGGCAAGCAGACCTACCAGTCCTCGCCCTATGGGCCGATCCCGCTCGGGGACAGCACACTTGTCGAGCCGGTCGACGGCACCACCTTCCAGCTGACCATCGACGCCGAACTGCAGTGGATGGCCCAGACCGAACTTGCCAATGCCGTTGCCAAGGCGAATGCCAAGAGCGGCACCGCGATCATAATGGCCGTCCAGTCCGGCGAGGTGCTGGCACTGGCCAATGTGCCCACCTTCGACTCGAACAACCCGGGTGACGCCGATCCGGGCAACCTAGGCAACCGGGCCATCACCGACGCCTACGAGCCCGGCTCGGTGCAGAAGGTGCTCACCATGGCCGCCCTGCTGGACGCTGGCCTGATCTCAGGTGACACCACCGTCGAAGTGCCCGGGCAGATCATGTCGGGCGGCGCGTTCATCAACGATGCGTGGTCTCATGGCTCGCTCTACCTGACTGCCCGCGGCGTGCTCGCGAAGTCGTCCAACGTCGGCACGGTGCAACTGACCCGGCAGATGGACAAGGCCACGCTGTCCAACTATCTGGCGTCGTTCGGGCTGGGTAGCTCCACCGGAATCGAATTGCCCGGTGAGTCCGGCGAGGCGATGGGTGTGCTGCCCGGTGCCGACATGGCTGACTACACCCGTGACCAGATCTCGTTCGGCCAAGGGTTGTCGGTCACCGCGATCCAGGAGGCGGCGGCGATCGCCAGCGTCACCAACGGCGGTGTGTACCACCAGCCGACCATCATCGCGTCCGCGCACACCGCCGCCGGCGATCAGGTGCCGTTCGAACGCCGGGAACCCTATCGGGTGATCAGTCCGGAAGCCTCCGCGGCGGTCGTCAACATGATGGAGGCCAGCGTGGCGTCGCCGGAGATGACCACCCTCGACTCCACGACTATCCCGGGCTACCGGATGGCCGGCAAGTCCGGCACCGCGCAGAAGGTCGGCGACTACGGCAATTACGACGGCGGCTATACCGGCAGCTATGTCGCGGTGGCGCCGGCGGAGAATCCCCAGATCTTGGTCTACGTAGTCATCGACGAACCGACCAACGGGTACTACGGTGGCGTCGTGGCCTTCCCGTCTGCCCGTGAACTGATGATCCAGGCGCTGCCGCGCTTTGGCATCGCCCCGGCGACCAATGTGCCTGCGTTCACCGACCCGCTGAGCTATCAGCCGTGACCAGCGCAGTTCCCCCCAAGTTGTCCGAGCTGCTAAGCGGGCTGGCCGTCTGGCTGCCGTCGCAGGACCCTGCGATCCGAGGTGTTGTCTTCGACTCCCGCCGGGTGCGTCCCGGTGACCTCTATGTGGGCTTGCCCGGGACGAAGAGCCATGGCGGTGCCTTCGCCTCGGCCGCCCGGGCCGCCGGCGCGGTCGCCCTGCTCACCGACGCAGAGGGCGCCCGGCTCGCCGGTGACGTGCCGCTGCCGGTGGCCGTGGCCGACGATCCTCGCACCGCGATGGCGTTCGCGTCCTGCCGCTTCTACGATCACCCAGCGCGCGGGCTGACGAGCTTCGGGGTCACCGGCACCAACGGCAAGTCGACCACCGTGCTGATGCTGGCGTCCGCGCTGGACGGGGCCGGACGCCGCGTCGGCAGTATCGGGACGCTCGGCTTCCTGCTCGGTGGTGAGCCGCTGCATCTCGACCGCACCACCATCACCACCCCGGAGTCTCCCGACCTGCAATCGATGCTCGCCATGATGCGCGACGGTGGCGCAGACACGATGGCCATGGAGGTCAGCTCGCACGCGCTCGCGCTGCGGCGGGTGACCGGCATCCAGTTCGACGTCGTCGGCTTCACCAACCTCGGCCGCGACCACTTGGAGTTCCACCACACGATCGCCGATTACTTCGCGGCCAAGGCCCAGCTGTTCACCCCGGAATACGCCCGCCGTGCGGTGATCAACGGTGATGACGAGGCGGGCGTCCGGTTGCTCGAGCAGGCGACCCGGTTGGATCTGCCCGCGGTCTCGGTCGGGTTCGGGCCGGACTGTGTCTATCGCGTCGCCGAATGGCATCCCGAAGGCACCGGCAGCGGTTTCACGCTGGTCCACCCCGCCGGCACGCTGACCGCGGCGATCTGCCTGCCGGGGGACTACAACGTCCGCAATGCCGCAACCGCGCTCGCGATGATCGACCAGGCCGGGCTGGACATGTCGGCGGCGTTGCCCGGGCTGGCGCGCGCGGTCATCCCCGGCCGCATGCAGCCGGTCGAGCTGACCACGCCGGACGGTCGCGGCGCGCCGCGTGTCTATGTCGACTTCGCGCACACCCCCCAGGCGGTGGCCTCCGCGCTCGGGGCGCTCAACCACCTCGCTCTGACCTCCGCGCGCGTGATCGCGGTGCTCGGTGCCGGCGGGGATCGTGACCCCGACAAGCGGGAGTCGATGGGCCGGGCCGCGGTGGAAGGTGCCGATGTCGTAGTGGTGACCGACGACAATCCGCGCTCGGAGGATCCGGCGGCGATTCGGTCCCGGGTGCTGGCCGGCGCCCGGAGCGCCGTGGCGCAGGCCCGGCCGGGCAGCCGGACCGCCCGGGTCGAGTGTTTGGATGGGGGCGAGCGTCGCTCGGCGATCGGGCTGGCGCTACGGTTGGCCCGGCAAGGTGATGCGGTGGCGATCCTGGGCAAGGGTCATGAACGCACCCAGCAACTGGCCGATCGCACGATCGACTTCGACGACGTGGGCGTCGTGCGCGAGAAATGGGCCGAGATCATCGCAGGAGGGCATCATGAGGACGCGTAACGCAGCCGAATTGGCGAAGTTGATCGAGGCCGGTGGCAGCTCCTGCCGCGTGGTCGGCGATGCCGAGGTACTGGTGGGCCCCGATGTGGTCATCGACAGCCGCAAGGCCAGTTCCGGTGCGCTGTTCGTGTCCCTGCCCGGTGAACACGTCGACGGTCACGAGTACCTTCCCCAGGCTGCCCAGGCGGGTGCGACGGCTGCGATCACCGCCCACGAGGTGGCCGCCGCCCCACTGGTCCAGTTGGTCTGCGAGTCTGCCGGTCCCAACCCGGCGCAGCAGGGCCTGACCGCGTTGGCGCGCAGCCTGCATGCGCAGGCTCGGGCGTCCGGCCTGCTCACGGTGGCAATCACCGGCAGTTCCGGAAAGACCAGCACCAAGGACCTGCTCGCCCAGGTGCTCGCCGCGGACGGCCCCACGGTCAGCCCGCTCGGTTCGTTCAACAACGAGCTCGGCACCCCGCTGACCGTCTGCCAGATCGACGAGGGAACCCGATACCTGGTCAGTGAGATGGGCTCCCGGGCGCAGGGCGACATCGCCCACCTCTGCTCGATCGTGACGCCGAGCGCGTCGATCGTCCTCAATGTCGGCACCGCGCATCTCGGCGAGTTCGGCAGCCGCGAGGCCATCGCCAGAGCCAAGGGTGAGATCGTCGAGGCGCTGGACGCCGACGGCTGGGCGGTCCTCAACGCCGATGACGAGTTGGTGGACGCGATGTCCGCTCGCACTCAGGCGCACATCGCCAGGTTCACCGTGGGTACCGCCCGCGAACCGGAGGCCGAACTGGTGGTCCGTGCCCACGACCTGGCAGCCGACGACCTGGCCCGTTTCGGCTTCATCCTGACCGTCACCGACCCCGCAGGCCGCGACGAGTCGGCGCGGGTGCAGCTGCGCGTCCTCGGCCGCCATCAGGTCATCGACGCCACCGCCGCCGCGACTGCGGCACTGGCGCTTGGCGTACCGCTGGCGACCGTCGTGGATGCCCTGAACCGGGCCACTCCGCGTTCCCCCTGGCGGATGGAGTTGCACGAGCTGCCATCAGGCGCCGCAGTCATCAACGATGCCTACAACGCCAACCCCGACTCCATGTCCGCCGCGCTGCGCTCGCTCGCCTCGATCGCCGACCATCGCCGCGCCGCCTTCCCGGACGCCAGGGCGATTGCCGTCCTGGGTGACATGTTGGAGCTCGGCGCAGGCTCGGCCGACCTGCACTTCCGCGCCGGCGCCTTGGCCGCCGAGCTGGGCATCGACGAGGTGGTGGCGATCGGCGAGTTCGCCGCCGACCTGGCGGCCGGTGCCAGTCAGGCCGGCGGGCGTGGCCGGATCGTGACGATCGAATCAGCCGCCGACTCGCTGGCTCTGCAGCCCGGGGACGTCGTCCTGATCAAGGCGAGCCGGGGACTGCGCCTCGAACGGGTCGCCGACCAACTGGTCGCCGAGGAGGTGGCACGATGATCCTCATCATCACCGCGGGCGTCGTGGCATTGCTCGGGACGTTGATCGGCACCCGCATCTTCATCGGTTTTCTGGTCAGGCGTGGTTACGGCCAGTTTGTCCGAGACGATGGCCCCAAGACGCACGGCAGCAAGCGTGGCACCCCCACCATGGGGGGTGCGGTCATCGTCGGCTCGGCCCTGCTCGCCTATGCCTTGGCGCACTTGGTGAACTGGGAGCTCCCGTCCTATTCGGGGTTGCTGCTGCTGGGCCTGTTGGTTGCCTGTGGTGCGCTCGGCTTCATCGACGACTGGACGAAGATCCGTCGGCAACGCTCGCTCGGGCTGACCAGCCGAGGCAAGCTCATCGGCCAGCTGCTGATCGGCTTGGCGTTCGGTGTCGCTGCGCTCTCCTTTCCGAACGCCTACGGCGACACCCCGGCCAGCCGGGCCATCTCGTTCACCCGCGACATTGATTGGCTGCGATTGCCGCTGGTGGCCGCCGTGGTCTGGATGACCCTGTTGATCATCGCGTCCTCGAACGCGGTCAACCTGACCGACGGCGTGGACGGGCTGGCAACCGGTGCCCTCACCATGGTCTTCGGCGCCTACGTGCTGATCTCCATCTGGCAGCGCAACCAGTGGTGCCGTCCTGGTTCCACGGCCAGCCCGATGTGCTACCAGGTCCGCGATCCGTGGGACCTCGCGGTGGTGGCCACTGCGTTGGCGGCGGCCTGTTTCGGTTTCCTTTGGTGGAACGCCAAACCGGCCAAGATCTTCATGGGAGACACCGGCTCGCTGGCGCTGGGGGGTGCGGTGGGCGGCTTGGCCATCCTGACCCGCACCGAGCTGCTGCTGCTCATCCTCGGCCTGCTGTTCGTCGTGGAGGCCGCCTCGGTCATGATCCAGGTCGGCTACTTCAAACTCAGCCACGGCAAGCGGGTTTTCAAGATGGCCCCACTGCACCACCACTTCGAGTTGATGGGTTGGGACGAGGTGACCGTGGTGATCCGGTTCTGGATCATCTGCGGCACCGCAGTGGTAACCGGCATGTCCGTGTTCTATGCCCAGTGGGTGCTCGGCCAATGAGCACCCGACGACTTGGCTGGCTACCGACGGCCGATCGGCTCTCGCCGTGGCAGCAATCGAGTGTGGTGGTGGCCGGGCTCGGCACCTCCGGGTTCGCGGCCGCCGATGCGCTGCTCGAGTTGGGTGCGAGGGTGATCGTCCTCGACGACTCGGACGACGACGCCAACCGCGACAAGGCCACCCTGCTGGAGCAGTTGGATGCCACTGTGCTGCTCGGAACCGGCTCATCGGCGCTGCTGCCCGCTGACGTCGACCTGGTGGTCACCTCGCCGGGCTGGCGTCCCGACTACGCATTGCTCGTCCAGGCCGCCCGCCGTGAGGTGCCGATCTGGGGCGATGTCGAGCTTGCCTGGCGTTTGATGCATCCCGACAGGGTCGTGCCGTGGCTCGGGGTCACCGGAACCAACGGGAAGACCACCACCACCCAGATGCTGGATTCGATGCTGCGGGCGGGCGGCCTGAGGTCGGCGGCGGTGGGCAACATCGGGCGCCCCATCATCGAGGCACTCAACGACGAGGTCGCCTATGACGTGCTGGCGGTCGAACTGTCCAGCTTCCAGCTGCACTGGACGCATTCGCTCGAGCTGCATTCGGCGGCCGTGCTGAACGTCCACCCCGACCACCTGGAATGGTACGGGCCATGGCTCGGCGACAGCGACGCCGCAATGGCCGGATACGTGGCCGACAAGGCGCGCATTTACCACAACGTGAGGCATTCCTGCGTCTACAACGTGGCCGAGCCGATCACCGAGCAGATGGTCGAGGACGCCGAGGTGATCGAAGGCGCCCGCGCGATCGGTTTCACCTTGGGAATACCGGACGTCAGCATGCTGGGGGTGGTGGACGATCTGCTGGTCGACCGCGCCTTCGTCGCCCAGCGTCGCGACTTCGCCCTTCCGCTGGCCAGCATCGCCGACGTTCAACCGGCCGCCCCACACAACGTCGAGAATGCACTGGCCGCGGCCGCGCTGGCCCGCAGCCTGGGGGTGCCTGCGACGGCGGTCACCGAGGGGTTGCGCAACCTCCACCTGGGTGGGCACCGGATCGCCACGGTGGGCGTCCACGACGGAGTCACCTGGGTCGACGACTCGAAGGCCACCAACCCGCACGCCGCGAACTCCTCGATGCGGGCCTTCGAGTCGATCGTGTGGATCGCGGGTGGCCAGGCTAAGGGGACCAGTTTCGACGATCTGGTAGCCGCCCATGCCGACAAGCTCCGTGCTGCCGTGCTGCTCGGTGTCGACCGGCAGGTGATCGCGGACGCCTTGCATCGACACGCGCCCCAGGTCCCGGTCGTCATGATCGATCGGGCCGACACTGGAGCCATGGCCGACGCGGTCGCTGCGGCTGCCGGTTTTGCCCGGCCTGCCGACACGGTGCTGCTGGCGCCCGGGTGCGCGAGCAAAGATATGTGGACCGGTTACGACGCCCGGGGCGACGATTTCGCGGCGGCGGTGAACGACTGGTTCCGACAGGGAGGACCCAAGTGAGCGCTCAGACCGACGCCAGGCGGCCTACCGATCGGACCCACCGTCGCCGTCGGGGCGGACTGCTGGATGGTGGTCTGTCGCGGCTCGGGACCGATGGTGAGGGCAACTTGGCCCGCGCACTGTCCCACCCGCTTTCCGACTACTACCTGGTGCTGGCCAGCAGCACGCTGCTGGTCGGTCTCGGGGTGCTCATGGTGCTGTCGTCGTCCTCGGTGTGGTCGTCGGTGACCAACCAGGGCGACGCCTACTACTACCTGGTGCGCCAGATCGTGTTCTTGTGCGTGGGAGTGCCGAGCGCTTGGTGGTTGTCGCGGCGCAACTATTCGGTGCTCATGGTCTTCGGCTGGATCGGGATGGTCCTCAGCATCCTGCTGCTCGTCCTGGTCTTCACGCCGCTGGGCGTCGAGTCGTTCGGAAACCGGGCTTGGCTGAGTGTCGGCGTGCTCGGCACCATCCAACCGTCCGAGTTCGCCAAGGCATCACTGGTCTTGTGGTCGGCCGCAGTGCTGGCCAACCGCAGCAAGTCGCTGAGCGACCCCAAGAGATTGTTGCTGCCGTTCCTGATCGGCTTCGGCGTGATCGAGGGGCTAGTGCTGCTGCAGCACGACGTGGGTACCGCCTTGATCATCGGGATGATCATGTTCGCGATGCTCTGGTTCGTGGGCGCGCCGGTGCGAGTGATGGCGGCGTTGGCCGGGGTGGCGGCGTTGGGCGTCGGGGCGCTGGTGGTCACCGATTCGGAGCGCATGAACCGCATCTTCTCGTTCATGGATCCGTCGGTGGCCAGCAGTGACCAGCCGATGAACGCCATCTACGCGCTGGCTTCCGGTGGCTGGTGGGGGCTCGGTTTGGGCGCCTCCCGGCAGAAGTGGGGTGGACTGTACAACGGCGCCCAGACCGACTACGTCTTCGCCGTGTTGGGCGAGGAGATGGGCCTTATCGGCAGCCTGTTCGTGCTGCTGCTCTTCTTCGTCCTCGGCTTCGCCGGGCTGCGCATAGCTGCGCGGTCCACCAACAAGTTCCTTGGCTACGCCGCAGTCGGCATGACCGCCTGGATCGTCGTCCAGGCGATGATCAACATCTTCGTGGTGATGCGGCTGCTGCCAGTCGTCGGCGTCCCGTTGCCGTTCCTCAGCCAAGGTGGTTCGGCGCTGCTGGCGAACCTGATCGCGGTCGGGGTGCTGCTCAGCGCTGCGCGGCAGGAGCCCGGAGCTGCCAGACTCCTGGCGTCCGGACCCAAAGCCCGGCAACCACGTCTGATCAGTGTGATCGATGCGCCCCGCGGCCGGAACTGAGGGCTCTGCGGTGTCGATCGGGCGCCTTGCCGTTGATCGGTGACAAACTGGACGCGGAATGCCCATCGATGATCGGAGAGGGTCCATGGTGAGTGTCGTGCTTGCCGGTGGTGGCACAGCAGGCCACACGTCGCCGTTGATCGCAACCGCGGAGGCGCTCAAGGCCGCCGAACCGCAGGTGCAGATCACCTGCATCGGCACGGCCCGCGGCTTGGAGACTCGCGTCGTCCCGGAGGCCGGCCTCGTCCTCGAACTCGTGCCCGCAGTGCCGCTGCCCCGAAAGCCCAGCCTCGACCTGCTGAAGGTGCCGTTCCGGCTGGCCGGCGCGGTGCGGGCCGCGAAACGCATCCTGCGGCAGGCCGAGGCCGATGTGGTGTGCGGGTTCGGGGGCTACGTCGCGATGCCGGCCTACCTGGCCGCCCGTCGCTTGGGCATCCCGGTGGTCATCCAGGAGCAGAATGCCGTTCCCGGCATCGCCAACAAGGTCGCCGCACGGTTCGCTGCCGCGGTGCTCACTTCCTTCCCCGGCACCCCGCTGACCGGCGCGCGTTTTGAGGGGCTGCCGGTCCGCACGGAGATCACAGAACTGGCCGCCGCCGGACGCCTGAGCAGGCAGGCTGCCCAGCGCAACCGCTTCGGCCTGCATCCTGACTTGCCGGTGCTGTTGGTCAGCGGTGGATCCCAGGGTGCGCGCAGCCTCAACAACGCCACTCTGGACGCCACCGGCCGGCTGCTCGCAGCCGGCATCCAGGTGCTGCACATCTGGGGCAACAAGAACTTCCACGCCGGCCTCACCGAGCAGATCGACCCCGGTACCGGGGCGTGTTATCGTCCGCTCGCCTACGTCGACCACATGTCGGACGCGTACGCCGCCGCCGACTTGATGCTCGCGCGTTCTGGGGCCGGCACCGTGGTCGAGACCGCAGTCGTCGGCCTGCCCACTATCCTCGTGCCGCTGCCGATCGGCAATGGTGAACAGGCCCGCAACGCCCAACCCCTGGTCGACGTGGCTGCTGCCGTGGTGATTGCAGACGCCGACCTCAGCAGCGAGGGGTTGTTCAGCGAGGCTACGGCACTGCTGGGCGACCGGGAACGGCTGGGGCAGATGTCACGGGCGGCGCAGCAACTCATGCGTCCGGGTGCGGCCGGCCGGGTCGCCCAAGTCATCCTCGAGGCCGGAGGTGCCCGATGAATCTGCAACCGGTGGTCGACCTAGTCTCGGCTGACGAGCTGGGGGCGTTGCACTTCATAGCGATCGGCGGCGCCGGCATGAGCGGCATCGCCGAGATGTACCACCTGCTGGGCCATCCGGTGAGCGGTTGCGATCAGGCCGATTCGCCCACGCTGCGCCAACTGGCCGCCGACGGCCTGACCACCGCCGTCGGCCACGACCCGGCGCACCTGGTCGGCGTCGACACAGTGGTGGTGTCCACGGCGATCCGCGAGCAGAACCCCGAGTTGGTGGCCGCCCGCAGTCTGGGCAAGCGGGTCTGGCACCGCAGCGCCGCATTGGCCGCCCTGATGCTCGGGCGTCGCGGGGTGGCGGTCGCCGGCGCACATGGCAAGACCACCACCAGCGCCATGACTGCGACTATGTTCGCTGCCGCCGGCGCCGACTCGTCATATGTGATTGGCTCGCCGTTGGCCGCCACGGGCAGCAGTTCGCACCTCGGCACTGGAGACATCTTCATCGTGGAGGCCGATGAGTCCGACGGCAGCTTCCTGCAGTACCCGACCCAGGTCGCGGTGATCACCAACATCGAAGCCGACCACCTTGACCGGTGGGGAACCGCCAAGGCGTACGCAGAGGGCTTCCACCGCTTCGCGACCGCTGCCTGCGTGCAGGCGGTGGTGATCAACGTCGATGATTTCGGTGCCCGGGCGCTGTCGGAAGAACTGCGCGCCACGGGTGCTCGCGTCGTGGGTTACGGCGAGGCCGCTGACGCTGACGTCCGGCTCACCGACCTCGACTTCGAGGGCACGCACGCCTCGGCCACGTTACATGCTGAAGGACGAAGCCATCGGTTGCAGTTGCAGGTGCCCGGACGTTACAACCTTGCCAACGCTGCTGCGGCGTTCGCCGCCGGCCGCGTCCTCGGCCTGGACCCGCAGCGATTGATCGAGGGCGCAGTTGCCTTCACCGGCACGCTGCGTCGCTTCCAACTGGTTGCTCGGCCGACGCTGAACCCGAACGATCCACCCGAACGTGCTGTTCGTGTCTATGACGACTACGCCCACCATCCCACCGAGCTGCGAGCTGCACTGGGCGCCGCGTTGCGTGCCAAGGGCACCGGACGCTTGGTCGCATGTTTCCAGCCCCACCTGTACAGCCGAACCCGCGACTTCGCCGAGGAATTCGGTATTGCGTTGTGCCTGGCGGACGTGATCGTGGTCACCGATGTCTACGGTGCCCGGGAGGATCCGATGCCGGGGGTCAGCGGAGCCTTGGTCGCAGACGCCGCCAGACGGCACGCCGACCCCGGCACCCGTGTCGACTATGTCCCCGACAAGGCCGAACTGGCCGCTCACCTGGCGCGGTTGGTGCAGCCCGGTGATCTCGTGATGACACTCGGCGCCGGGGACGTGACGCTGGTCGGCCCGTTGCTGGCCGGCGTGCTCGACCAAAGGGCGAGCCGCCGATGAGCGCAGACCTGTCGGCCAGGCTCGACCTGCGCCGTCGGGCGCGCCGACGTTCACGATGGCGTCGCATCCTGATTGGGGTTGGCGTCCTGGTCGCCGTTGTCGCGGGCGCATGGTTGGTCGGCTTCTCGTCGGTCCTCGAAACCCGTGACGTCAGTGTGCAGGGCAACAAGCTGACGACCAGTGAACAGGTGCTCGACGCCGCCCAGGTGCCCCTCGGTACCCCCTTGGCGCGGGTGCCCAGCGCCGCGATCCGGCAGCGGGTGCTGGCGCTGCCCGCGGTCGCCGACGTCAAGCTGCACCGTCAGTGGCCGAACGGCCTGGTCATCGAGGTAGTCGAGAGGGAGTTGGTCTACCAGCGGATGGACGCCGGCAGCTTCCAATGGGTGGACGCCGAGGGCCGCGTCTTCCGCATCGTGTCCGAGCGCTCCCCGGGCATCGTGGCAGTGACCAGCAACAATGAACAGCGGATGCTCGCCGATGTGGCCACCGTGGTCGCCGCGCTGCCGCCCCAGGTCGCCGAGGCAACCGAGCGCGTCGAGGCGTCCACCATCGACCACATCGTCGTGCTGCTGGTCGACGGTCGCTCGATCGTGTGGGGCAATGCCGATAACTCCGCCGAGAAGACCGCCGTGTTGCCGGCGTTGCTCGCGATGTCCGGCACCGTCCTTGACGTCTCGGTGCCCAGCCATCCCGCGATCAGGTGAAAAGCCTCGACCTCTACTTGAGGCTCTCCGGGCGGCCCGCCGCTTTTCTTGGACAGGCAGGCGCGTGCTCTCCTAGCCTGATTCCGGCGTCACTACGCGGATTTCGGTCGCCGGCAGAAGTGCCTTGTGGTCGACGAAGCCCCGCTGCGCGGGTCGGTGACCCGCCCCGCTGCGGCCGACAGGGCACAATGGGTCAATAGTTGAACGGCAAGGAATGGGGCAATCTGGTGGCCACTGCATCGCAGAACTACTTGGCAGTCATCAAGGTCGTGGGTGTCGGCGGTGGCGGTGTCAACGCGGTCAACCGGATGATCGAGTCGGGGCTGAAGGGCGTTGAGTTCATCGCGATCAACACCGACGCGCAAGCGTTGTTGATGAGTGATGCCGACGTGAAGCTCGACATCGGTCGAGACCTGACTCGCGGCTTGGGTGCAGGCGCCGATCCCGAGAAGGGACGCCAGGCAGCCGAGGACCATTCCGACCAGATCGAGGATGCCCTTAAGGGCGCCGACATGGTCTTCGTGACTGCCGGTGAAGGTGGCGGTACCGGCACCGGAGGCGCCCCGGTGGTTGCCAAGATCGCCCGTTCGCTGGGCGCCTTGACCATTGGCGTGGTGACCAGACCCTTCTCGTTCGAGGGACGTCGTCGTGCCCAGCAGGCCGAGGACGGCATCGCCAACTTGGCTGATGAGGTCGACACCCTGATCGTCATCCCCAACGACAAGCTGCTCGAGATGACCGACGTACGCATTGCGATCCTGGACGCCTTCAAGGAGGCCGATCAGGTGCTGATGCAGGGCGTCTCCGGGATCACCGACCTGATCACCACCCCCGGTCTGATCAACCTGGACTTCGCTGATGTCAAGTCGGTGATGAGTAACGCCGGCTCGGCGTTGATGGGCATCGGTTCGGCGCGCGGAGAAGATCGCGCCCGGCAGGCGGCCGAGCAGGCCGTCAGCAGTCCGTTGCTGGAATCCAGCATTGATGGCGCCCGTGGCGTCCTGCTGTCGATCGCCGGTGGGTCTGATCTGGGTCTGTTCGAGGTCAGCGAGGCTGCCAACTTGATCGAATCCTCGGCGCACGAGGAGGCCAACATCATCTTCGGTACCATCATTGACGACTCCCTCGGTGACGAGGTGCGGGTCACCGTGATCGCCGCAGGCTTCGACACTCTGCCCTCGACGCCGCGCAGGCCACGCCAGACCGAGAAGCCGGTGGAGCGCCCGGCACCCCAACAGCAGCCCGAACCAGTGCGGCCGCCGGTCGTCGATCAGCGCCGATTCACCCCGAACAGGCCGGTCGAAACCGATGCCGGCGAGCCCACCCGGATGACCCATCGTCCGGTGGTGCCGGCTCCGCTGGCCGCCGAGGACGATGATCTCGACGTGCCCGACTTCATGAAGTGAGGCTGTCAAGCGCCGCATGTTCGACACCTTGATCGACCCCGCCGACAACGGGGGAGTGGGCATCGCCTTCACCGACCGCCAAGGTGGCGTCTCGATCGCTGCTCAGGCCTCGTTGAACCTGGGCCGCAGCGACGTTGACCAGTACTCCCATCTGCGCACCAACATGGCCCGCGTCCGGGCGGTCACGGGCATCGGTCCGGTGGCTGCGCTGCACCAGGTTCACGGCGTCGCCGTGCACAACGCCGATGAAGACGGGCGCGACTGGGCGGACGACGCTTGGGTCGGGGACCGGGTGCCTGGCGCTCCTGCCCTGCCTGTCGCGGACGCCGCGTTCACCACTCGGCGCGGTCTGGCGCTTGTGGTGCGGGTTGCCGATTGCCTGCCAGTGTTGTTGGCCGACCCGGGGGCCGGCGTCGTGGCGGCCGCCCATGCCGGGCGCCGGGGTCTGCTCGAGGGCGTGCTGGTCCAGACTGTCGCGGCCATGCGCTGCGCGGGTGCCCGTGACCTGCAGGCGTGGCTGGGTCCGCATATCTGCGGGCGGTGTTACGAGGTGCCCGTGCAGATGGCCGCTGACGCTGCAGCGGTGCTGCCCGCCACCCGCGCCACAACCAGTTGGGGGACACCTGCTGTCGACCTCGGCGCCGGCGCGGAGGCCCAACTGGTCGATCTAGGAGTCCGGGTCACCCGCCACGACCCTTGCACACTCACTGGTCAGAACCTCTTCTCACACCGGGGAGACGGCGCACAGACCGGACGCCAGGTAGGTCTGGTCTGGCTCGCGGAGTAGCACTTCAGTCGAGGCGTGTCGCGGCCCGTCTTCGCGGCTCACCGCGCATTCGGAGGTAGGCTCGACCCGGTTGGGGTTTGCGAACTTGGAAGGGTTCATGATGGCGCAGATGATCCGTAGGGCCGCTGCTTGGATCGGGCTTATCAGCGACGAGGACGACGACAGGTACGGCGACGACGTCGAGCAGTTCAGCGAACCCATCTACCGGCCCGATACGCGTCAGGGGGAATCGGTCGTGACACCCATCAACCGTAAGCAGGGCGACCACCAGGAGCGCGCCCGAACCGAAGAGCGGGTCGCCGTCCGCGAGCCCGAGCCGCTCGGGGCAGACCTGAGCAGGATCATCACCGTGCACCCGCGCACTTACAACGAGGCTCGCACCATCGGGGAGCACTTCCGTGACGGTGTCCCGGTGATCATGAATCTGTCTGACATGGCCGATACGGATGCCAAGCGTCTGGTCGACTTCGCGGCTGGCCTGATCTTTGGCTTGCGTGGCACCATTGAGAGGGTGACGAGCAAGGTCTTCCTGCTGTCACCCAACAACGTCAAAGTGACCGCCGAAGACAAGGAACGAATTAAGGGCGGTTTCTACAACCAGAGTTGAGGGCGCGAATGCAGACTGTCGGATCGATACTGTTCTGGGCGCTGCAGTTCTACACGTGGATACTCTTGGCTCGCATGGTCATCAGTTGGGTGCCGATGTTCGCTCCGCAGTGGCGCCCGAGGGGTCTGGTGGCCTCGGTTTTTGAGATCGTCTACACCCTCACCGATCCGCCCATCAAGGCGTTGCGGAAGTTGATACCTCCGCTCAATCTGGGTGGTGTAAGTCTCGACCTCGCCTTCATGGCGGTCTTGATCTTGATCGTGGTGCTCCAGCGCGTGGTCATCGCGGTTTTCTGGTGATTTTTCGACCCAAGCCGGGGGATTTGTGCGCGTGGAAATCGTCCCTGGTGGTCAATTGGAGTAGCCTGAACGGGTTGGACGGACGCGCCGCGCACGTCCAACAGGTTCGGTCAACGCGACCGATGCACCGGATGAGCCTGCTGATGTGGAGTGAGAGATGACTCTGTCCCTCGATGAGGTCCGCAATATCCGTTTTCCGATGGCGCGAAAGCCCAACGAGGACGGCTACCGGGCCAGCTCTGTCGACAATTTCATGGACAAGCTGGAGATCAGCTACGCCCAGCTGCTTGAAGAGCTGGAGCAGTCCCGCGCCAAGGCGGGCGAGCGCACAGATTCGAGCGATTCGAACGATTCGGTGGGCGCCGAACTGGACGCCGCCAATGCCGAACTTGCCAGCGCCCGTGCCGAGACCGCCCGGCTGAGCGAAGAGCTGAACAGTCTGCGTGTGGCGCACTCGCAGCAGGAGACCGCGAACGGTCAGCTGCGTGAAGACAACGAGCGCTTGATTGGCGAGGCACAGCAGCTGCGTGGCCAGCTTGACGAGCTCCGCGCCAGCAGCGACCTGTCCAAGACCGGCGGCGAGCAGCTGCAGGCCGAGAACGAGAGCTTGCACCGTCAGATCGACGAGGTGCGCGGGCAGCTGAATCAGACCCAACAGCAGCTGGCTGCGGCAGAGCAGGCCCGAGCCACCGCCGAGCAGGCGCAGTGGACGCAGTCGGGGCCCAGCGCGGCAGAGACCACTGCCCACATGGGTGTGGTCACCGACGATGTGCGCAACATCCGGGTCACCACCAGCGCAGAGGCCAGCCCCGTTGTCGTTCGGCTGGTTGAACTTGCGTCCGAGCAGGCCGAGACACTGCTACGCGATGCCGAACGGGAGTCCCAGCGTCGGGTCGACGAGGCGACCGGCCAAGCGGAGCGGGTCACCGCCGAGGCCCGAGCTCGAGCCGAGCAACTCGACCACGAGTCGAAGAGCCGCGCCGAGCAGCTTGAGAACGAGACCCGGCGCCAAGCCGAACAGCTTGAGAACGAGACCCGGAGCCGCGCCGAGCAGCTCGAGAACGAGACCAGGCAGAACAGCGAACGGATGCTCAGCGAGGCCCGCGGAAGGGCCGAGCGACTGGACTCCGAGGTACGCGAGCGCCGTGCTGAACTGTTCGTCGGCCTCGAGTCCGACCGCGATGCGTTGGTCGACCGTGTCAACCAGCTGCGTGACTATGAGGAGAATTACCGCCGCACCTTCAACGGCTTCCTGCAGTCGCAGATCGACCAGCTCGGGCAAGCGGAGATCAACCCGAATCGGCGTCCCGACGTTGATGCCATGTACGGTCTGGGTCGGCCGCAGGTCGCGACTCCGCGACTCGACGCGCTAGTCGACGAGAGCCGCCAAGAGCTGAACTGATCAAAGTTCTCTGAAGCGTCCCCGCACTTCGGTGTGGGGACGCTTCATGTTCGCCGACAGTATTACCGCTAATCGGGTCGAGTGTCGCGGTCGTGGGCTCGGTGTACACTTCCCGCAACGCATATTAGGGAGAGACGAATGGTCAGCAAGACGCGAAGCGGCGCAGTCCCCATACTGCCCGTTCTTGAAGGTGAAGATCCGTGGACAGCCGATGAGGTCGCCGAAGTACGTGACGAACTGGAGTCGGAACGCGAGCGGCTGCGGGTGGCGGTTGCGCATGCTGACGCGGAGCTCGCCGAGCTGATGAACGAGGGGAGCGTCGGTGCTGGACGCGACCCCGCAGATGTCGGTTCGTCCAATTTCGAGCGCGATCAGGAACTCTCCCTCCTGAACAACCAGAAACGGCTGCTGGAGCAGATTCAGCAGGCGCTGCGTATGCTCGACGATGGCACCTACGGCTTCTGCGAAAACTGTGGCAGACCGATCGGCAAGCTTCGGCTGGCGGCCTTCCCGCGGGCCACCATGTGTGTTTCGTGCAAGCAGCGTCAGGAGCGCCGATAACCGCGCCCGCGCCGCCTCGGGTGGTTTCCGGCGCCACCAGCATCAGCCCGTCACGGCTGCCCAAGCGGATTTTGATGGGCGGGCTGGTGGCGGTGCTCTACGTGGCCGACCAGGTCACCAAGCATTTGGCTGCGACGCGACTGGTGGTCGGCGAACCGATACCCGTGGTGCCTGACCTGCTGTACTGGTCGCTGCACTACAACCCGGGTGCAGCGTTCAGTATGGGAACCCAATTCACCGTTGCGTTGGCCGCGCTCGCGCTCGTCGTCGTGGTCGTCCTGGTCACCGTGGTGGCCCCTCGGATCAACGATTGGCTGTTGGCGGTGGCCACCGGCTGGCTGATCGCCGGTGTCGCCGGTAACTTGACCGACCGGCTGCTGCGCGATCCCGGACCTTTCCAAGGCCACGTGGTCGACTTCATCGCGGTTCGAGGTTTCGCGATCTTCAACGTCGCCGACATGTGCATAACGGGCGCGGCGATCCTGCTGGTCATTTGGTCCATTCGGTCGGAGCGGGGTCGATGACCCTACTGTTCGTGCCGGACGGTCTGCATGGTGAGCGGGTCGATGTGGCCGCGGCCCGGATGACCGGTCTCACCCGGTCTCGCATCGCCGACCTCATCGGCGAGGGTGGGGTACAGCTGTCGGGTCGTCCGGTGGCGCGGGCGTCCACCAAGGTGAGCGCGGGAGATCTACTCGAGGTCGACATCAGCGAGCCGGTCCGCCGGCCGCACGTCCAGCCCGAGCTGGCGGACGGGCTGCGCATCGTTCACGAAGATGCCGATCTGGTGGTTGTGGACAAGCCGGCCGGTGTTGCGGCCCATCCCTCGCTGGGCTGGGACGGCCCCGATGTGGTCTCGCACCTGGCTGCCGCCGGGGTACAGGTGGCCACCTCGGGGGCTGCTGAACGACAGGGAATCGTGCAGCGTCTCGATGTGGGTACCTCGGGGCTCATGGTGGTGGCGAAGAGCGAGCATGCGTACAGCGTGCTGAAGCAGGCCTTCCGGGACCGTCGGGTCGACAAGACCTATTGGGCGCTGTGCCAGGGTCGCCCTGACCCACTCGAGGGCACCATTGATGCCCCGATCGGCCGCCATCCCGGCCATGAGTGGAAGTTCGCGGTGGTCAATGGCGGGCGGCGCTCGGTCACCCACTACCGGGCCATCGAAGTGCTTCGCGCTGCCGCGCTGCTCGAGGTGCATCTTGAGACGGGTCGAACCCACCAGATAAGGGTGCACTTGGCGGCCATCGGGCATCCTTGCGTCGGCGATCTCCTCTATGGCGCCGACCCGACGTTGGCCGATCGGTTGGGTCTGGGACGGCAGTGGCTGCACGCCGTGCGACTCGGATTCGTCCACCCGGGCACCGGGGAGTATGTGAGTTTCGAGTCGGAGCCGGCGAATGACCTGCAGGCGGCATTGGACATACTGACCTCGGAGCCATGGGCATGACCCCCCTCGTTCCGCTAGGGTAGGGGCGTGCGTAGAGCGAAAATTGTGTGCACTCTCGGGCCGGCCACCTCGACCCAGGAGCGAATGGAAGAACTAATCCGTGCGGGGCTTGATGTCGCAAGATTCAACATGAGTCATGGCGACCATTCCGAGCACAAGAAGCGGCTGGACGAGACCCGCGCAGCCTCCGCCGCGATGGGCAAGACGATCGGGCTGCTGGCCGACCTTCAAGGCCCCAAGATCCGGCTGGGTAACTTCGCTGAAGGCAAGGTTGATCTCGCCTTCGGCCAGACCTTCACCATCACCACTGACGACGTGGACGGAGATGAGCACCGCGCGTCGACCACCTTCAAGGGGCTGCCTGCTGACGTCAAGCCCGGAGACACCATCCTCATTGATGATGGACGCATCGGGCTGGAGGCGGTCGAGGTGACCGACACCGACGTCGTCACCCGAGTCACCGTGGCCGGGCCGGTTAGCAATCACAAGGGCATCAACCTGCCCGGTGTGGCGGTCAATGTGCCTGCGCTCAGTGAGAAGGACGAGGGCGACCTGCGCTGGGCACTGCGCAACAACTTCGACATGATCGCGCTGTCGTTCGTGCGCAGCGCCGACGACATCACCCGTGTGCACGAGATCATGGCTGAGGAGGGCGTCAAGCTGCCCGTGATCGCCAAGATCGAGAAGCCGCAGGCCGTCAAGAACCTCGATGAGATCATTGACGCGTTCGACGGTTTCATGGTCGCTCGCGGTGACCTCGGTGTGGAGTTGCCACTGGAGGACGTGCCGCTGGTGCAGAAGAGAATCATCAGGCGGGCCCGCAAATGGGCCAAGCCGGTGATCGTCGCCACCCAGATGCTCGAGTCCATGATCAGCGCCCCCCGGCCAACGCGTGCCGAAACCTCTGATGTGGCCAACGCGATCCTCGACGGCGCGGACGCGGTCATGTTGTCCGGCGAAACCTCCGTGGGCGCCTATCCGGTCGAGGCCGTTCAGACGATGTCCAGGATCGTCGAGAAGACGGAAGAGAAGGGCATCAAGGAGATCAGCAGGATCAAGTGGGATCCGCACACCACGGGCGGGGTCATCGCGATGGCCGCTGCCCAGGCTGCCGACCAACTCGATGCGAGCCTCATGGTTGCGTTCACCGTGTCCGGAGACACCGCGCGGCGCATGTCCCGGTTGCGCAGCGAGACTCCGCTGGTGGTCCTCACGCCCGACGCAAAGACGGCTCACTGGCTGACGCTGTGCTGGGGCGCCCAGGTGTACATCACGCCGTCATATGTCCGGCACGAAGACATGGTGACCGCGGCGAACCAGATCCTGCTGGAACGCGGCTTGGTAAAGGTCGGCGAGCGAGTTGTCATTGTGGCCGGCTCCCCGATGGGTCTCGCGGGCAAGACGAACTTGCTGCGAGTGCATCGCATCCAGGCACACGATTGGACCGAAGAACAGGCCGCTGCCGAAGTGGAGTGACTTGGGGGACCGGCGTCCGGGTCGCGGCAGTGTCGCCCGGCTCGGACGCCCCGATCTCGATCGCTGAACGGCCGGTACGCCTCAGTTGCCCTTGGGATCATGCGCAGCTCGGTACGCCACGAAGATTTCGGGTCTCAACCGCCCCCGGTCGGGTGGCCACCCGTTCGAGCACCTCGGGCTCGTCCGGCCATTGGGCCCGGCATGACTCGAGCGTAATCAAGTCGGTGTGGCGCGCAGTGGTGGACGCGTCAGTGTGGCTGGTCGGGTGGCAGCCGCCACAACGCTTCGACACCGGCGTCCGCCAGGAAGTCGTGTCTGCAGTGCGGACATCGGGTAAGCAGCAGTTCGGTTAGCCGGGTTCGGCAGTCGGGGCACGCGAAGATGTCTGACGGGGGTTGCGCTGCTCGGATCCGCGGTTGGGCGACCAGCAGGTTCAACAGCGACTCCTCGGCCGCATTGATGTGCAGCACCTTGTCGGAGGCCCCGCCGGGAACGAGTTGAAGGTCGATCCGGTCTGCGAAGGCAAGCAGTTCTGCCAGTTCGTCCAGTTCTGTTGCGCCGGACGACAAGCGCAGCGTCTCGACGAGGTCGACGATTTCGATCACATCCTCCAAGGGCAGGGACGCCTCCGCGTCCGGAGCTCGGAAAAGCAGCCGTGACTGCTCGGTGCCGATGTGGCTCGGTTGCTCGGGCCACATCTCGGCTGCGGAAGTTCGGTCAGCAACGCTCATGGCGGTGGGTCCCTGCTTGGGTCGGTCGAGCTGCACTGCGGGTCGAGGTCGCACTGTGGCTGGCACGGTTCGGATTCGCCGTCGAAGTCGAAGGTGATCAGCCCCGAAGCGGCCTGTCACGGCCGACTTCTTTCAATGCTGACAAGAGCTTACGCAGGTCGATCAGGCCGTTGGGTCGAAAGACCTGAAAATGAGCCCGAGGGATGAGTGCTTGACGACCTTGAACGGGCGCTCCGCGACCGGTGCCCGGGAGGGGAGTCGAACCCCTACAGCCTTGCGGCCAGACGGGTTTGAGCCGTCCGCGTATACCATTCCGCCACCCGGGCATGACAACCGCACCATTGTGACACATCTGCCGTGTTGGCGTCACACGCGCCCGGTCTAGCAGTAAAGATGAGGCGGTAAGGCCCTGCCGGGGTGAGGTAAACTCCTGCCGAGGTGGTTCCGCGCGGATTCACCAGATTACTGACAGTCGTCCGGTGTCGCCGGACGTGCGGATAAGGGAAACGTTGTGAGTAACACCACGAAGGCGGGTGCAGGCCAGCCGCCGCGCGTCCTCGTCGCTGAGGACGAGGCACTGATTCGGTTCGACCTTGTTGAGCTGCTCAATGACGAGGGCTATGAGGTCGTCGGTCAGGCCGGCGACGGCGAGGCGGCCGTCGAGATGGCCCGTGAACTGGAGCCCGACCTAGTGGTCATGGACGTGAAGATGCCGAAGATGGACGGCATCGCAGCGGCCGAGATCATCGCCTCCGAGCGGATTGCGCCGGTGGTCATGCTGACCGCGTTCAGCCAGCGCGATCTGGTGGAGCAGGCCCGCCAAGCGGGCGCAATGGCCTACGTGGTCAAACCGTTCGACGCGTCGGACGTGGTTCCTGCCATCGAGATCGCGATGGCTCGCTACGCCGAGATTCGGGCGCTGGACGACGAGATCGAAGACCTCGAGGAGCGGCTGGCGTCCCGGAAGACCGTCGACCAGGCCAAGGGCATCCTGCAGGAGAGCCTGGGACTGACCGAGCCGGAGGCCTTCCGGTGGATCCAGAAGACCGCGATGGATCTGCGCAAGTCGATGCGTGAAGTCGCCGAAGGCGTGATCGACCACGCCAAGGCCGGCCGCAAGACGACCTGACGCCGTCGCTCAGCCGATCAGCCGGCAGCTCAGTCGGCCGGACGCGAGCAGCCGACCCTCGTCGTCACGCAGGTCTATTTGGTAGACCGCACTGGTGCGTCCCAAGTGCAGGGCGGTGGCCTGTGCGTGCACCCAACCCTGGGTGACGCTTCGCAGATGGCTGACGTTGAGTTCGGCCCCGACCGCCCGTCGGCCGCGGCCCGCGTGGGCATTCGCGCCGAGTGATCCCAAAGTCTCCATGACGGCCGCAGAGGCCCCGCCATGCCACAGCCCGAAGGGCTGAGTGTTGCCGTCCACCGGGACGCGTCCGATCACGCGCTGGGCGCTAACCGAACTGATCTCGAGGCCCAGTTTCGCGTCGAATGGGCTGACCCAGGTACTGGGGGGCGGGTACTGCTCGTCAGTCATGAGGTTACTGTGACACAAGCCGCGGTTGTGTCGGCGTGGCCGACTACAGTCGGGCAGGTGAGTGACCCAACGACCAGCACCCAGCCCAAGGTCATGCTCATCGACGGCCACTCGATGGCGTACCGGGCGTTCTATGCGTTGCCTGCCGAGAACTTCTCGACCGCGTCCGGCCAGCACACCAACGCTGTCTACGGGTTCACATCGATGCTGATCAACGTGCTGCGCGACGAGCAGCCGACCCACGTGGTGGTGGCGTTCGATGTCTCCCGAGCCACCTTCCGGTCTGAGCAGTACTCCGATTACAAGGCGACCCGGGCGAAGAGCCCTGACGAGTTCGCGGGCCAGGTGAGCTTGATCCAAGAGGTGTTGGATGCACTGAACGTCGTCCACGTCCAACTGGACGGTTATGAAGCCGACGACATCATCGCCACTCTCACCGACCAGGCCGACCAGCGCGGCTGGGCCAGCGTCATCGTCACCGGTGACCGCGACACTTACCAATTGGTCGACGACAACACCACCGTGCTCTACCCGGTGCGCGGGGTCTCCGAGCTGTCCCGGATGACCCCGGCGGCGATCGAGGCGAAGTATGGCGTCGGGCCTCACCAGTACCCAGAGTTGGCCGCCTTGGTGGGGGAGACCAGTGACAATCTCCCAGGGGTGCCCGGGGTCGGGGTCAAGACAGCCGCCAAATGGCTCACCGGCTACGGCAGCCTGGACAACTTGCTGGCCCGTGTCGATCAGGTGCGTGGCAAGGTCGGCGACTCGCTGCGCGCCCACCTGGACGACGTGCGCCGCAACCGTCAGCTGAACCACCTCGTCCGTGGTCTGACGTTGCCGGTCGGCCTGGATGACCTGGCCAAGCGAGGCTACAACCGGGACGCCGTCCATCAGCTCTTCGACGCCCTGGAGTTCCGGGTGCTTCGCGACCGACTGCTGGAAACCTTCCCGATCGACGATGCGCCGGTCGAGGACGGCTTCGAACTCGCCGGTCAGCGCCTTCGCCCGGGTGAGCTGGCGGGCTGGCTGGCCGCCCACGCTGCCGGCGAGCTTACCGGGCTGGACGTCGCCGGTCGGTGGGGCTCCGGCACGGGCGAGCTGACCGCTGTCGCGCTGGCCAGCGCCGACGGTGCAGCCTGCTGGACAGACGTCGCCGATCTCAGTTTGGCCGACGAACAGGCGCTGGCGGCGTGGCTGGGCGATCCGGTGCGCGGCAAGGCCATGCATGCCGCGAAGGGGCCGCTGCTGGCGATCTGGCAGCACGGCTGGCACCTGGCGGGCTTGGTCTGCGACACCGAGCTGGCCGCTTACCTGCTGCGTCCCGATCAGCGCAGTTACGACCTCGCCGATCTGTCGATCCGCCACCTCAAGCGCGAGTTGCGGGTCGACTCGTCAGGTGCAGGCCCCGACGAGCAGCTGATGCTCGATTTCGGCGACGAGTCGCTCGACGAGCAGGCCGAGGCCGCGATGGTGCGGGCCCGGGCGGTCATCGACCTGGCCGAGGCGCTGACCGATGAACTGGACGATTTGGGTCAGCGCAGCCTGCTCGCTGAGGTCGAGATGCCGCTGCAACGCATCCTGGCACGGATGGAACGTGACGGCATCGCGCTGGACACCGACGTGCTGGACGGGCTGTACGCCGAGTTCGACGCCCGGGTCCGCGCTGCCGAGCAGGCTGCCTGGGAGGCGGTCGGCCAGCAGGTGAACCTTGGCTCGCCGAAGCAGCTGCAGGCGGTGCTTTTCGACCAGCTCGACCTGCCACGCACCAAGAAGATCAAGTCGGGCTACACCACCGACGCCGAGGCGCTGGAGGGCCTGTTCGCACGCACCGCGCACCCATTCCTCGCCCATCTGTTGGCTCACCGCGACTCGATCAAGCTCCGGCAGGCCGTCGAGGGCTTGCGCAAGGCGGTCCAGGACGACGGGCGCGTCCACACCACCTACCTGCAAACGATCGCCGCGACCGGACGGCTCAGCTCCGCCGACCCGAACCTGCAGAACATTCCGATCCGCACCGACGAGGGACGCCGGGTGCGGGCCGCCTTCGTGGTGGGGGCCGGATACGAGGCGCTGCTGAGCGCCGACTACTCACAGATCGAGATGCGGGTGATGGCCGACGTCTCCGGCGACACCGATCTGATCGAGGCCTTCCGCAGTGGGGTCGACTTCCACACCGTGACTGCGTCGAAGGTCTTCGGGGTGCCGCCGAAAGAGGTGACCGGCGCCCAGCGGGCCGGCGTCAAGCAGATGAACTACGGACTGGCGTACGGGCTGTCGGCCTACGGGCTGTCGACCAGGCTGGGTCTTTCGGTGGGCGAGGCGCGCGAGCTGATGGACGACTACTTCACCACGTTCGGTGGGGTGCGCGACTACCTTAACGACATCGTCGCGCAGGCCCGGCGGACCGGCTACACCGAGACGATCCTGGGACGCCGCCGCTATCTGCCCGACCTGACCTCGTCCAATCGGCAGCGTCGCGAGATGGCCGAACGGATGGCCCTCAATGCGCCCATCCAAGGTTCCGCCGCCGACATCATCAAGATCGCCATGATCCGGCTGGACGGTGTATTGACCCGAGCCGGCCTGAAGTCGCGGATCCTGCTGCAGATCCACGACGAATTGGTCCTCGAGGTGGCCCCCGGCGAACGGGACGTCGTCACCGAACTGGTCCGCGAGCAGATGGCCGGCGCTGCAGACCTCAAGGTGCCGCTGGACGTCTCGGTCGGTTACGGGCAGACCTGGCTTGCGGCTGCCCACTGAATGCTCAGCTGACGGCGGCCGTTCATGGGCAAGTCGAGACCTTGTCGCGATCCGGCGGCCAGTCATCTTGTGCATCTCCCAAGTGGTTGTTGAATCAGTCGAAACCCAACCCAGGTTAGCAAGCCATGATGCCCGTCGGTAAGACGGATTGACCCTCGCGCTCAGGCGTAAGTAGACTGAAACGGCATTGTGGCTCGGGCCGCCTCGGACGGAGCAGGCGGCACGTGCGGTGTGACACGCCGCTCAACCGGACGACGCGCGGCACCTGCGGATCGACAGGGCCGTTCGAGCTTGGCTGAGCAGGTTCACTGAAGCATCGTGACAGGTCGCGCTGCGTCCAGTACAACAAGACAACAAGCAATCGGAGCCCTACTACATGACCTCCTCAACTGAGGCCTCGAACCAGGTCGCAATCGACGACATCGGCACGCCGGAAGCCTTCGAGGCCGCGGTCGATTCCACCATCAAGTACTTCAATGACGGCGACATCGTCACCGGCACCGTCGTCAAGGTCGACCGGGACGAGGTACTCCTCGACATCGGCTACAAGACCGAAGGTGTCATCCCCTCCAAGGAACTGTCCATCAAGCATGACGTCGATCCCTTCGACGTCGTCCAGGTGGGTGACGAGGTCGAGGCCCTCGTCCAGCAGAAGGAGGACAAGGAAGGTCGCCTGATCCTGTCCAAGAAGCGCGC
>CALMKG010000417.1 GCA_937867175.1 uncultured Propionibacterium sp.
CGGGCATGATGGCTCCAGGGCCGGGCATGATGGCTCCAGGGCCGGGCATGATGGCTCCAGGCGCTCGCCGCATGCCTGCTCTTCGACGCCGCGGGGGATCGGACGATCCGCCTGCTGTGGCAGCGCCTCGCGGCCCGCCGCGTGGCGACCCCGCTCACCCACACGCACGGCCGGCATCGGGCCCCCACCTGTGGGATCGGCCCGCACCCGGTGCGATTGCGACCGTTTGACCCGCGCTGTCGCGGGCAGAACGGTCGCAATCTTTGGGCAGCTCCGCCGGACGCAGCCGCTCAGCCGGTGACGGATCGCGCCGCGAGCGTCCCGAGCCGGGCGGCATCAGTCCTTGTCGTGCCCATTGAGCACCATCATCATGATGTTCGCGCACATGATCACGAACTTCGGAATCTGGATCAGCAGATTGTGCCGGTTGAACCGCGTGAACGGCGTGGGCATCGGCGCGTCCGGGTACTTGGTGATCACCGGTGAAGATTCATTGGTCTGCGACATGTCGATCACTCCGGGATGAGCTGCCAACCGGGCAGCGCCTTGGCCTTGTAGATGAACAGGTAGTGCAGCATCAGCTTCACCCAGTGGCCGTACAGGCCGATGTCGCCCCGGGTGCCGTTGAAGTTGCGGCCGTGGGAGTCCGGGTACTTCTGGTAGTTCGGCACGACCGGGAACATCGTCATGGCGGCCGCTGAACCCTTCAGCATGCCGGTCCCCGACGACGCCACGCATGCCGCGCCGATCCGGGCCATGGACGCCTCGTGCGCCGGCGCGCCCGGGCCACGCTTGATGCGGTCGACGATCGTCTGGGCGACGCTCTTGCCTATCATCCCCGACGGCATGCCGGTCCGCGGCGGTGAGGGCGCGATCATCGTCCCGTTGGGTGTCTTGCGTGGCCGCGAGATCTGGTGCGGCGGCGCGAACGCGATACCGGCGGCGAAGATGCGCGGGAAACCGGGCACCTCGTAGGTCTTCGGCCAGTCCGCGGCCGTCCACTCCTCGTACGGCTTGACGGTGTAGTCGGCGTCCACCTTCATGAACCCGGACGGCGCGAACAGTTGGTCGGTTATGTCGCTCCCGTCGCGGTCGTAGGCCTTCAGCCCGGCCCCGCCGAACGGCGGCAGCAGCATCGCGAAGTCGAAGTGCTGCGTCCAGGTCTTGCCGTCGAGGGTCTCGTAGTGGATCGTGTCGGGCTCGATCTTCGACACGTGCGCGCCGAGGATGGAGTGCACGCCGCGTTCGGTGAACAGCGACTCGGTCCACATCCGGGACGACTGCTCGAAGCCTTTCTGTTTGAACGCCATGCCGTCGACACCGAAGTCGCCGAGCTGGGCCTCGTTGGTCAGGTAGATCAGTTGGGCCTTGTCGCGGACGCCGGCTTCGCGCAGCTGATGTTCGACGTTGAACGTGTACTCGAACGCGGCGCCCTCACAGGTGCAGGTGCCGTGCCCGGTGCCGACGACCAGGACTTGACGCTGCCCGGACTTCAGCCGGGCAATGGTGGCGTCCAGCTGGCGGGACGCCTCCACCGCATGGTCGGCGGTGCAGACCGAGACGGTGTGGCCGCCGTGTGGGCCGAGCCCCTCGGTGGCCTCGAACTTCAGCTTGGGGCCGGTCGCGTTGATGAGGAAGTCGTAGTGGATTCGTTGCTCCTGGCCTTGGGCGCCGGCCTCGGTGGAGACGACGTCGACGCTGCCGACCGGATCTTCTTTGGTGCCGTTCGGGTGGATCGCCACCGCTCTGGCTTGCACGAATTCGATCTTCTTCTTGGCGTAGATGGGTGCCAGCGGGAAGACCACCTGCTCTTTGGTCATCTCGCCGACGCCCACCCAGATGTTGGACGGGATCCAGTTCCAGTGTGAGTTGGGGGAGACCACGGTCACCTTGTGTCGCGTCCCCAACAGTCTGCGCAGGTGCAGGGCGGCGGTGTGACCTGCAACCCCTGCCCCCAGGACGACCACGCGTACCATCTTGATTCCTTTCATCGAACTCCGCAGCCTTGCGGATCGCGCAGGGGAACCAGTGCGATGGCCTCAGGCTAACTCTCCGGCAGCGCTTCGGCAGTCGGTACGGCAAGCAGGTTCGGTGAATCTCGGACGGACTTCCGGTGGGCTTGGGCGTCCTGACGGGGGTAGCTGGGTGGGCGTCCTGCCGGGTTCGGCGGGTGTGACCGGCTCGCCCGCGCGCTGAAGCCAGCCAATTCTTGGGGCGATTCGGGAACAATGACGCGAGTCTGATTGCTGAGTTGATGGCTGACAGCGCCCTGCCGAACCGCGAGGAGCATTGATGCGGACGTTCCACCAGATCTTGGTGAACACCCTGCTGGCCAACATCACCACCAGCATGGTCTGGTTCGGGCTCACCTTCTGGGCGTACCTTGAGACCCGTTCGGTGCTTGTCACCTCGGTGTTGGGTGGCGGGTACATGCTGCTGATCGCCGTGCTGAGCGTCCCGTTCGGCACGCTGATCGACCGCGTCCGCAAGAAGACCGCGATGGTCGTCGCGACGGCTGCCACCACGGGGGCGTTCGCGATTGCCGCGGTGATGTTCTTGCTGATTCCGGCCGACAGGCTGCTCGACCTGGGCGGGCCGGCCTTCTGGGGTTTCGTGCTGGTGCTGCTGGTTGGCACGGTGGTGGAGTCCATCCGTTCGTTGGCGCTGGCGACCTGTGTGACGATTCTGGTGCCGGCGCCGAACCGGGCGAAGGCCAACGGCCTGGTCGGCATGGTGCAGGGCGTCGCGTTCGCGCTGAACTCGGTGGTCGCCGGGTTGGCCATCGCGCACCTCGGGATGGGTTGGCTGCTGGTGAGCGGTGTGGCGCTGATCGGGGTGAGCTGGTTGCACCTGCTGACGATCCGCATCGACGAGCCGGAGGTGGTGCACGCCGAGGGGGTGCCGGTGAAGGTCGACTTCGTCGCGGCCTTCCGGATGGCTCAGGCGGTTCCGGGGTTGCTGGCGTTGATTTTCTTCTCCACCTTCAACAATCTGCTGGGCGGCGTCTTCGCGGGCCTGCTCGACCCCTATGGCCTGGAACTGGTCTCGGTGCAGGCGTGGGGTTTCCTGTATGCGGTGGTCACCACCGGCTACATCATCGGCGGCGCGTTGATTGCGCGCACCGGCCTGGGCAGCAATCCGGTTCGAACCCTGCTGCTCGCGAACGTCGTGATGTGGACGATCGCCGGCACCTTCACCATTCGTGAGTCGATCGTGCTGCTGGGTGTGGGGATGTTCTTCTACATGGGCCTGGTCACGTTCGCGGAGGCGTCGGAGCAGACGGTGCTGCAGAAGGTCGTGCCGTTCCCGCAGCAGGGCCGGGTCTTCGGGTTCGCGATGGCGCTTGAGTTGGGTGCCGCGCCGTTCAGCACGTTCCTGGTCGGCCCGATCGCCGAGTTCTGGCTGATCCCGTACATGGGCACCGACGCGGGACGCGCCACCTTTGGTTGGCTGCTCGGTGAGGGGGACGCGCGCGGCATCGCGCTGGTCTTCCTGGTCGCCGCCGTGATCGGTTTGGCGATCACTGTGCTTGCGCTCATGTCCCGGCCGTATCGCACGATCTCGGCCAGCTACCGGGACGCCACCGTCAACGAGTCAATGGTGGAGCGGCCCGAGTCGGGGCACGGGCACGGCGGCCAGGTGCTTGCGGCCGGAGAGCAGCAACTCGTGCTCGAAGGGCATCTGGTGGCCGACAGGCAGCAGGACGATCCCGTTGGGTTGGACGAGGTGCCGCCGGTCGTTCCGCCGGTCGTTCCGTCGGCTTCGCCGGTCGTTCCGTCGGTCGTTCCGTCGGCTTCGCTGGTCGTTCCGTCGGTCGTCACTCCGCCGGTAGCCAAGCCATCGACGGATGTCGACTGAGCCCGGCGGGTGGCCTCCGGACGCCGGTTGGTGGGTCTGGATGGTCCGTGGGGACTGTTCGTGCAGGCTCTGAGCCCGGTGGGTGGGCTCCGGTTCCCGGTCTGAGGGTCGGATGGCCTCCGGGGACTGTTTGCCCACGGCCGTGGCTGCGAAACCGGGTCTGAGCAGTGGTCCCGGGGTGTCCGTCCGAGCCTCGGCCCAGGAAGTGGTTGGACGGCAAGGCCGACAGCCGCCTGAGGGCGGCGAGCAACGGTGTGCCTCGCCGCGCCGCTCTCGCCGCGCCGCTCTCGCCTCGCCCGGTGATCGGTCAACCGGGTCGTCTGCCCCCCCGGTCAGCTGGCCCCGGGCAGGGCCAGTGCACCCCCTCCGGTCAGCTGGCCCTGGGCAGGGCCAGTGCACCCCCTCCGGTCAGCTGGCCCCGGGCAGGGCCAGTGTGCCCCCCGGTCAGCTGACCCCGGGCAGGGCCAGCGGCCGGTTTCCTGGTCTTGGGGACTGGCTGGGGTCGAC
>CALMKG010000418.1 GCA_937867175.1 uncultured Propionibacterium sp.
AGGCCGATCAGGCCCGCACGGCGTCGATGCGTGGTCACCGGGCAATCCTAGGTCCAACGCGCGGCCGCTCGTCAGACGGTGGGCCTCGGCAGCGGCGCGCCGCCGTCGCCGAGCATCCGCAGGTCGATGATGGCGAAGATCAGGGCGACCGACAAAATCAGCGCGATCACCCCGTACGCTGCGGTGAAGCCCAAGACCCAGTCGGTGGTGGCCAGCGAGAAAAGCACCGCGGTGATCATTGCGTTGCCGATCGCGGTGCCGATTCGCTCGGCCACCTGCTTGACCGCGCCGGCGGTGCCACCCACTGCCGGCGGGATGTGCTGCTGGCTGAGGGTCTGATTGGAGGAGTTGATGGCGCCGACACCGTACCCGGTCAGAATCAGCGGCACGGCCAGCCACGCGTAGTGGATCGGCCCGCCGTCGGCGCTGATGAACTGTGCCAGCACGATGGCGCCGATGATGCCGACCAAGTAGACGACGAACGCGAGCACGATGTTGCGCCGCCCACTGTCCAGCACATGCTCACCGGCCCACATGGACGAGAAGGCCGACGCGACCGCGTTGGGCAGGCCGATCAGGCCGACGATCAGCGCCGGGGCGCCGAGTCCGCTCTGCAGGAACAGCGCCAGCACGGCGAAGATCGAGGTGCCGCCGAGGAACTGGGTGCCCGAGACCAGGATGCCGTTGGTGAAGGAACGGTAGCCGAACAGATAGAGGTCGACCATCGGTTCGTGTCCGGCGTTCTTGTAGCCGCGCTCCCAGTAGACCCAGCCCACCAGCAATACCGCGCCCACGGCGAGCAGGCCGAAGCCCGCAGGACGCTTCAGCATGAATGGCAGCAGGACGCACAGCACCACCAGCGACAGCCCGATCATCCCGACCGGGTCGAGGTCGATGTGGGTGCGGACCTGTTCACCTCGCTGGCGAGCTGCCCGGCGACCGCGCTCAGCTCCGAACGGCAGCCAGCGCGCCGCCAAGCCCACCGTGATCAGCCCTATCGGCACGTTCCACAAGAACGAGGCCCGCCAACCCCAGTCGGGCCCGAGCCAGTCGATCAGCAGACCGGTGATGGACGGCGCGATCGCGACCGACGCCGACACCACCACCCCGAACAGCGCGAACGCCCGGGCCCGTCGACGGCCGGAGAAGTACTGCAGGATCATGCCGTTGACCTGCGGGGACGACACCCCGGCGCCGACGCCTTGGAGCAGTCGCATGCCGTTGAGCAGCGCCGGCGTGTGGGCCAGCGAACAGCCCAGCGAGCCCAGTGTGAACAGCGCCACCCCAATCACGAAGTAGGTGCTGCGTCCGAAGACGTCACCAAGGCGCCCGGACGCAACCAGCACGATGCCGAACGCCAGGGCGTACCCCGACAGCAGCCATTGCAGGTCGGCCTCGCTGGCGCCGATGCTGAGTTCGATGCTGGGCAACGCGACGTTGATCGAGCTGATCGCCATCATCGTCATCGCCAAGATGGCCAGCAGCGGAACCAGCATCAGCTGACGGTTGAAGACCCGGTCGGTGCCGGGCACGCGGATGGCATCATCCGGCCTGTTGCCCTGTTCAGTCATCACGCGCCTCCTCCGCAGATTCCGACCCGGTCTGGCCGGCCCACCAGTCCAGCAGTTCGGCCCGGGCCCGCTCCGCCCCCAACGGTCCGTCGGTCATCCGACGTTCCAGCAGGAACTGGTAGGCGCGGCCGACGTCGCGTCCGGGTTTGACCCCAAGCAGGGCCATGATCTGGTTGCCGTCCAGGTCGGGACGCATCGCGTCCAGCTCTTCGGCGGCGGCCAGTTCGTCGATCCGGTATTCGAGCTCATCGTAGGCGCGGCGCAGCCGGTCGGCTTTGCGCACGTTGCGGGTGGTGCAGTCGCTGCGGGTCAGGATGTGCAGCCGTTCCAGCTGGTCGCCGGCATCGCGGACGTAGCGTCGCACCGCGGCGTCCGTCCAGCCGCTCGAGGCGCCGCCCGACGAACCCTCGGCGTAGCCGTGGAAACGCAGGTGCAGGGCGATCAGGTCGCTGACCGGTTTGATGACGTCCTTGGGATAGCGCAGCGCGGTCAGCCGCTTGCGTGCCATCTTCGCCCCCACCACGTCGTGGTGGTGGAAGCTGACCTTGCCGGCCTCCATGGCCCGGGTGGCAGGCTTGCCGATGTCGTGCAGCAGCGCCGCCAGCCGCAGGATCAGGTCGGGCCGGTGGTCGGGGTTCGGTCGTCCGCCGACCAGGTCACGGGCCCGTTCAAGTTCGATGGCCTGCTCGACCACGGTCAGGGAGTGCTCGTAGACGTCCTTGTGTCGCAGGTGCTCGTCGCGTTCCAACTGCATGGCGGGCAACTCCGGGAGCACGATCGCGGCGATACCTGTTGCGACCAGCAGGTCGAGGCCGGGACGCGGCGCGTCGGTCAGCAGCAGCTTGCTGAGTTCGTCGCGCACCCGCTCGATGCTGACGATCTCGATGCGCCCGGCCATCTGCTTCATGGCGGCGACGGTGGCGGGGTCCACAGCGAAGTTCAGTTGGGACGCGAACCTGGCCGCTCGCATCATCCGCAGCG
>CALMKG010000419.1 GCA_937867175.1 uncultured Propionibacterium sp.
CCGCCTCCCAGCTGAGTCCTCGCCCTTCGGGATTACCGCCGCAGCGGCTGTGATCTGGGTGACCGGCCACGGAGGCGACCGGCGTGAGCTGACTTGACCAGGGCCACGTCGGTGCGGGCGGCCGGTTGGTGCGCTACCGGGCAGCGGGTACCCAACCGCAGTCGACATCGGTGGCTCCGACCTCGACCGTGAGCGCCACACTCCCCTGCCCCCAGCGGGCCGTGAAACAGGCGTCCGCGTCCGGATTGGGAGAAGTGATCAGCAGCCCCTGTACGGCATCTTGGGTGAGTGCGGCTACCCGCACGAAACCGTGCGCAGCCAAACCCTCGTTCGCGCGCTGCAGCCAAGCGTCCGCCCGCTCAGCCGATGCGGAGGTGGTGCCGGTGACATGCAGTGACGCCACCATCGTGTTGTTCATCGACTGCCGATACTGGAAAGCGGGCTCCCCCAGCCAGGTCACATCGGCCAGGCCCTGCTCGGCCGCCTCCTGTTGGGTCGCCAAGACCGGCATGAACCGTTCGCGCAGCGTGAACTCGTCCGGCCCGGTATAGGCGGACGCCGGCGCGGCGGCCTGCGTGCTGGCCCGTACCACCGGCTGTTCGGCGGCCGGAGACGAGCCCTGTCCGGAGCAACCGACAGTCGCCAAGACGACGGCAAGAGCAGCGACCCAGGTGCGACGAAGGTCGGGTTTCACGGGGTCAATCTAGCCACCGAGCGACTGACGAACAAAAGCTCAGCTGGTGATGTCCTTGTGGGTGAATCGCGCCCACGCCGCGAGACCGAAGACAACCACGTAGCCAGCCGCCAGCTGCAAGCCCTTGACCACGTTCGTCGTCATCATCGGATCGCTGAGCAGTTCGGTGAAGCTGAGCATCCAATTCGACAACAGCCAAGGGTGTAGCCAGGCGAGCTGCTCGACCGCCAAGGCGATCCAGCTGAGGATGTTGACGATCATGATGGCCACTGTCGCCGCCAGCGGCTGGTCGGTGAGCACCGAAATCAGCAGGCCGATCGCGGCCAACGCGGCCAGCAGCGCGGCGTAGTAGAGGTACATCAAGGCGATCCGCCCCACGCCCGCCCAGAAGCCGATCTGGGTGCCCGACATCGTCCACGCCGGCCCGGCACCCAACAGGGCGACACCCGAGACGATACCCACCACCGCTACCACGGCGACGCCGGTCAGACAACCGACCAGCAGCGAACAGAACTTCACCACGAGCAGCCGGGTCCGTCCGACCGGGACCGTCAACAGATAGCGCAACGTGCCCTGATTGGCCTCCCCCGCGATGGCGTCCCCGGCCAGCATCGAGATCGCCAACGGCAGGAAGAAGGGCGCCTCCGCGATCAGCGCCATGACCGCGACGATCAGCCCGTTGCCCGACAGCAATCCGCCCATCGGTCCTCCAGCACGCGAAGAGGCACGCAGCGCAATGGCCATCACCACCGGCACTCCGGCGAGCACCAGCAGACCCATCTGGTTGCGGCGCCGCCCGAAGACCAGGCGCAACTCTGACCCGAGGAATCGGCCGAAACCGACGCCGGGACGCGCAACCTCAGCCGCTGACATCGAAACCCTCCCCAGTCAGCGCGACGAAGAGGTCTTCCAAGGTCGGCTTGGTCACGTTGAACGCCTGCACCCGCACCCCGGCCGTCACCAACCCGGCGACGATCTGCTCCGGCGGTGCATCACCGAGTTCGAACCAGACACCGCCGTCGGCCAGGCTGGGATTCGCCACGGCCAACCGGGTGAGGACGGCCAGCGCGTCGCCGGTGTCCGGGGTCCGCAACTCGATGCGGATAGCGGCAGACTGCCGCAGGCCGGTCAGGCTGTCCTGGGCGATCAGGCGTCCCCGGTTCATCACCCCGACGTGGCTGCAAACCTGCTCCACCTCGGTCAACAGGTGGCTGCTGACCAGCACCGTGGTGCCGCCCTCCGCCAAGGACGCGACCAGGTGCCGGACTTCGCGGGTACCCTGCGGGTCCAGTCCGTTGGTTGGTTCGTCCAGGACGAGCAACTCACGTGGTTGCAGCAAGCAGGCGGCGATCGCCAGTCGTTGCTTCATGCCCATCGAGTAAGCGCGGTAGGTCTTGTGCGCGGCAGCCAACAGACCGACCCGCTCCAGGGCGGCGCCGACCCGCGTCCGGGCCGTCCTGGGGTCGGCGTGCCGGTCGGCGCTGTCGATGCGCAGCAGGTTGGCCTGCCCCGAGAGGTGGGGGTGGCAGGCTGGGCCTTCCACCAGGGCGCCGACCTTGGGCAGCGCGGCTCCGATCCCCCGCGGCATGGGCTGGCCGAGTACCGTGCTCGTGCCCTCGGTGGCCGAGATCAGGCCGAGCAGCATGCGGATCGTCGTGGTCTTGCCCGAACCATTGGGGCCCAGGAAGCCGTAGACCGCTCCGCTGGGCACCTCAAGGTCGATGTGGTCGACCACCACCTGTCGTCCGAACGCCTTGGTGAGCCCGGACGACTCGATGGCGCTGTGGTTCACCGCGCCAAGGCCTCGTACAGCGCCTCCGGGGCGACCGCGCCGAAGGCGACGCGTCCGTCATCGGCGAAGACGAAGCTGACCAGCGTGCCATCCAGCACCGTGCCGCTCCCCCAGTCGCCGCCGATATGCGGCAGGACGGTCGCCAGCGGGTTGGCCCCTTCTGGCGTCCCGGGCGAATCGGACGCCCCTTGGGTGCCCGCTGAGGTGATGGTGACCTGGGACCATCCCTCACCCATGGTGACCGGGTTCGGTGGCGTGGCTGTGGTTGCGTCGGCGCCGGGCGTGGCCTGCGCATCGCTGGGCGTCATCGGCTCGTCGGTGGGCAACTGCGGATCGGCCGTCGGCCATGAACCCTCAACCACCTCGGCACCTGGTGGCGGGGTGAACTCGAAAACGGACGCGTTCGGCGTGCTGTAGTCGATCCGGGTGAAGCCGACATCTACCGCCAGCCGTCCGGTCACGGTCGAGTAGACCTCCAGCCGCAGCGGCATCGACGTCTCGGCGTCCACCGCCATCCGCACTTGCGCCACGCGGGTCTGGTCGTCGTCCTGGGGTGTCACAACCACCTCGTACGCCGACCGTCCAGCCACTCGGACATTCTCATCGGTCGCCACCGCGCTGTATTGCCCCAGCTCGCGCAGCATTTCCCTGGCGGCATCCTGTGGTGTCTCGGTCGGCACCGAATGGTCATCCGGGGTTTCGGCGGCCCCGAGTTCGGTGCGAACTGCGGTCTGCGACTGGCTGGACCACGCCCACAGCACGCTGCCGTTGCTGATCAGATCCGACTCCGACTGGCCGCGAATGATGGCGACCCGGTAGGAGTGGCCCCCGTCGTACCACACCCGCCAGGTGTTGGTGCCCGAGGCGAGCGACCACAGCGCCCCGGGATCAGTGAAGTCGACACCGGCGTCGCGCGGCAGGGCAGGAAGGCCGAGGTCCATCTCCTGGGTGACTTCGCCGCTGAACGCGACGGGCTCGGCAGCGATCACGGCGGCGATGATCTCTTCGGCGTCCCGTGGCGGCAGTGTCGGTTCAGCGCTCGCCCCCACCGTCAACAAGCCCGGAGTTGCGATCACCAGGCCCGCCGCGGCGGCAGGGGCGATCCATCGAAAACTGGTTCGTCGAGTTGACGTTCTCACATTCACCAGCGTATGTCGCGGCCCGCCGAGACCCATCAGACCACCGTTGCCGTTTGTCTCACGCCGCGTCGGGGTCGGGCTGGTGGATACCGAAGACATTGCCCTCGGGATCGAGGTAGTAACCCTGCCAGGCCATGCCGGTCAGTGCCATCTTGGGCAGCGCCACCTGACCACCTGCGGCAATGATCCGGTCGTGGTCGGCGTCGTAGTCCACTGAGCCGAAGGTGAGGACCGCGCCATTGACCGGAGCGCCCAGGCCGCCGCCCGGAACCGGACGCAGCAGCATCCCGCCGTTGATGCCCGGCTCATCGTCCGAGCCGGTGATGACACCGAAATAAGGTGAACCGGTGAATGAGCCGTAGTCCTCGAATCGCCAGCCGAAGACGTCGCCGTAGAACTTCTTCGCCCGG
>CALMKG010000420.1 GCA_937867175.1 uncultured Propionibacterium sp.
ACCAGGTCCGGCAGCGAACTCAGCCACGGCAGCCCGAACCCGCGCAGCCCGAACCGCGCAGCCCGAACCGCGCAGCCCGAACCGCGCAGCCCGAACCGCGCGGACGCGGGGCCTACTCCCCGTTCAGGGCAGCCGCGAACTGCGACTGGTAGAGGTCGTAATAGGCCCCCCGAGCCTTGATCAGCTCGTCGTGGCTGCCCTGTTCGACGATCGCGCCCTCGGCCATCACCAGGATCAGGTCGGCGTCCCGGATCGTCGACAGCCGGTGGGCGATCACGAACGACGTGCGTCCCGACCGCAGCCGGGCCATGGCCTGCTGCACCAGCACCTCGGTGCGGGTGTCGACCGACGAGGTCGCCTCGTCCAGGATCAGCACCTCGGGGTCGGCGATGAACGCCCGCGCGATGGTGATCAGCTGCTTCTCACCAGCGGAGACGTTCGTCCCCTCCTCGTTGATCAGGGTCTCGTAGCCGTCGGGCAACTGGTGGACGAAGGCATCCACGTGGGCCGCGGTGGCGGCGGCGATCACCTCGTCCCGCGTGGCCCCGGGCTTGCCGTACGCGATGTTCTCGCGGATGGTGCCACCGAACAGCCAGGTCTCCTGCAGCACCATGCCGAGTTTGCTGCGCAGCGTTGCCCGCGGCACCGAGGCGATGTCGACCCCGTCCAGCAGGATCTGGCCGCCGTCGATCTCGTAGAAACGCTCCAGCAGGTTGACCAGGGTGGTCTTGCCGGCGCCGGTGGGGCCCACGATGGCGATGGTCTGGCCGGGTTCGGCCTCCATGTCCAAGCCCGCGATCAGCGGACGCTCCGGGGTATAGCTGAAGTCGACATCACGGAACTCGACGTGCCCCTCGATCACCTCGGGCAGTTGGCCGTCGGCCTCCGGGCTCATCTCGACGGCATCCAACACCTCGAAGACCCGTTCGGCCGAGGCGACGCCCGACTGCAGCAGGTTGGCCATCGACGCGATCTGGGTGATCGGTTGGGTGAACATCCGCGAGTACTGGATGAAGGCCTGCACGTTGCCCAGCGGCATTCGTCCGTTTGCCACCTGCAGCCCGCCGACCACCGCGATGACCACGTAGTTCAGGTTCCCGATCAGGGAGTTGACCGGCATGATGATGCCCGAGATGAACTGCGCCCGGAAGGCCGAGTTGAACAGCTTCTGGTTGGTCTGGTCGAAGACCTGCGAGACTTCGCGCTGGCGTCCGAAGACCTTGACCAGCGCATGCCCGGAGTAGGCCTCCTCGACCTCGCCGTTCAGCTCGCCGGTGGCTGCCCACATGCCCACGAACTGCTTCTGCGCCCGCTTGCCGATGATCACCGAGACCACTCCGGCGAGCGGGACGATCGCCAGTGTCAGCCAGGCCAGCAGCGGACTGACGGTGAACATCATGATGGTGACGCCGATCAGCGTCAGCACCGAGTTCAGCAGCTGCCCCAACGTCTGCTGCAGCGTCTGCGAGACGTTGTCCATGTCGTTGGTGATTCGGCTCAGCAACTCGCCGCGCGGCTGGGCGTCGAAGTAGCGCAACGGCAGCCGGTCGAGCTTGGCGCGCACCTCGTCACGCATCCGGTAGACGGTGCGTTGCACCGCGCGGTTGAGCAGGAAGTTCTGCAGGAAGCCGAGCAGCGCGGAGGCCACGTACAGCCCCAGCGCCAGCAGCAGCCAGCGTCCCAGCAGGCTGAAGTCGATGCCTTGCCCGGGGACGACGTTCAGACCGCCCAGCATGTCAGCGAGTTGGCCCTGGCCCCCAGCCCGCAGCATCTCGATGACCTGCTCCTTGGTCATACCGGCGGGCAGTTGGCGTCCGATCACGCCGTTGAAGATGACGTCGGTCGCCTTGCCCAGGATCTTCGGGCCCACCACCGAGGCGACCACCGCGACGGTCCCCATGGCTACGACCACGGCGAACAACATCCGTTCGGGACGCAGCATGCCCATCAGCCGACGCAGCGAGGGGCCGAAGTTGATCGCCTTCTCGGCCACGTTCTGCGCCATCGGTCCGTGACCCATTCGGGCGGGGCCCTGTCGGGGACGCTTCGGCGCCGCCGGCTCCTTTTCAGGGCTGTCCGGCTTGGTGATCAGCGGTTCGCGTCTGCTCATGCCGCCGCCTCCTCAATGCTGCGTTGGGATTCCACGATCTCGCGGTAGGTCTCGCAGTCGGCCAGCAACTCGTCATGCCCGCCCACACCGACGATGCGGCCGTGTTCGAGGACGACGATCTGGTCGGCCTGCCTGATGGTCGAGACGCGCTGTGCCACGATCAGCACCGCCGCGTCCTGGGTGTGGGACGCCAGCGCGGCGCGCAACCGGGCGTCGGTGGCGACATCCAGTGCGCTGAAGGCGTCGTCGAAGACATAGATCTCGGGCTGTTTGACCACTGCCCGGGCGATCGACAGCCGCTGGCGCTGGCCGCCGGAGACGTTGGCGCCGCCTTGGGCGATGGCGGCGTCAAGTTCGCCGTCCATCTCGGTTACGAAGTCGGAGGCTTGCGCGATCTGCAAGGCCTGCCAGATCTGTTCGTCGGACGCGTCCGGGTCGCCGTAGGCCATGTTCGACTTCACGGTGCCGCTGAACAGATAAGGACGCTGCGGCACCAGGCCGATCCGGCTCCACAGCAGGTCGGGGTCGATCTCGCGGACGTCGACACCATCCACCAGGACGCGTCCGGCGGTCACGTCGAACAGTCGCGGGATCAGGTTGACCAACGTCGACTTGCCCGACCCGGTTGAGCCGACCACCGCGGTGGTCTGGCCGGGACGCAGCTCGAAGTTGACTCCCGACAAGACCGGTGCGTCGGCCCCGGGGTAGGCGAACTCGACGTCCTCGAAGCGGACCGTGCCGTGTTCGGGCAACTCGGTGACCGGTGCGGTGGGCGGCGCCACGCTGGACGAGGTGTTCAGCACCTCCATGATGCGGTTGGCGCAGACCGCCGCGCGCGGCGCCATCATCAGCATCATCGTGGACATCATCACGCTGATCAGGATTTGCATCAGGTATTGCAGGAACGCGGTCAACTGGCCGATCTGCATGTCGCCTGCGTCGATCCGCATGCCGCCGAACCACATCACCCCGACGCTGCCCATGTTCATCACGAACATGACGAACGGGAAGAGCACGGCGAACAAGGTGCCGATGGTGAACGCCAGCCGCATGATGTCGCCGTTGGCCTGGTCGAAGCGCTTGCGTTCGAGGGGTTCGCGGGTGAACGCCCTGATCACTCGGATGCCGGTGATCTGTTCGCGGACCACCCGGTTGATGGTGTCGATCTTGACCTGGTTGAGCTGGAAGAGCGGGGTCATGCGCCAGACCAGCACCCCGATCACCGAGCCGAGCAGCACGACGGCGACCAGGATCAGCCATGACAGCACCAGGTCTTCACGCAAAGCCATGAAGACCCCGCCGACCATGGTGATCGGAGCCGAGATCATCATCGTGCAGGTCATCATCACCAGCATCTGCACCTGCTGCACGTCGTTGGTGGTTCGGGTGATCAAGCTGGGTGCCCCGAACTGGTTGAGCTCTCGGGTGCTGAACGACAACGTGCGCTCAAAGACGGCGCCGCGCACGTCGCGTCCGAAGCTCATCGCCGCCTTGGCACCGAAGTAGACCGCGATGATCTGGCTGACGGCCTGCACGAGGCTGACAGACAGCATGATCGCGCCGTTTCGCAGGATGTAGTCGGTGTCGCCCTTGGCCACGCCGTTGTCGATGATGCGGGCGTTGAGGCTGGGCAGTGACAGCGAGGCGGCGGTGGCGATCAGCTGGAAGACCAGCACGCCGGCCAACAGCGACCCGTAGGGGCGGATGTATCTGTTGATGAGTTTGGTCAGCATTTCATTCCTCGGGTGGTACGTGGATGCCATGGACGATGACCTCGGCCAAGGTCGCCGGCTCGCTGAGGTCAAGGTCGGCGAGCATTGGGTGCCCGGAGCTCATCGCCATGATGCGGATGACTGCCGCCGCCTGCGGGAGCGGCACCCTGATCTGCGGGGCGAACGGCGCCAGCGCCTCGCCCAGCGCGTCGCTTACCGCCAGGGCGCGCCGACGGTGTGCGAGCTTGTCGTGGCCACTATGGGCGGGTGAGGCGCCGCCGTGCGCGATATGCAGGGCGGACGTCACCGCATTGACGGCGCCGATTTCTTCCTGCAGCAGTTTGATCAGGACGGCGACGTGGGCGGCCAGTGTCGGCTGCGGCGGGGTGGCGCGGATTTTTCCGCACAGGTCTTCGGGGTCGAGGGTGTCCTCAATCACCGCGGCCAGCAGGTCTTGCTTGGAGTCGAAGACCCGGAAGATGGTGCCCTCGGCGACGCCGGCGGCTTCGGCCACCTGCCGGGTGGTGAACTGCGCACCACTGGCGATCAGCAGTGGACGGGCTGCGGCGATGATGGTCTGGCGCCGGGCGTCCGGCGGCAACGGAGATGCTCTGCCCACGGCGAAATAAGATAGCTGAGTGAGCGCTCACTCACAAGTTCTGTTGGAGGCGCGCGGCAACCAGCAGACCGCGGTGCGGTTCCGGTCGGGGACGCCGCGCTCCCGGGGCCCCACACGCACGGCCCGCGTCCCACCGTCGCGTGCCAGACTTGGGGCAGGCAAGCACACGGCACAACCCCGAGGGGGCGCTCATGAAACTGTATTCGTCGGCGTACCACGTCTGGCTGGCGAGCATGAAGCAGGCCGCCATCGGCGAAAACGCAAACGTCGTCTTGACCGCGAAGGGCTGATGCCGGTGACGATCATGATGTACCTGCTGTTGGTCGTGGTCGGCCTGGCGGTCCTGGCGGTGGTTGCCCTGATCGCGAAGGTGGCTGATGGGAACGCGCCGTCCGAGATCGAATCGGCGCACGCCCAAGTGCTGGGGGTGCGCGAGATCGCCGCGTCCGGGGCCACCCAGCACTGGATCGCGTTCCGGTTCAGCGACGGGCACCAGCGTGAGCTGCTCGCCACCCCCAGCCAGGCCGACGTCATCTTCCGAGGCCAGCAGGGCGTGGTGCACTTCGCCGGTGACCGGCTGACCGGCTGGATACCCGAGCTCGACGGCGGCGTCCAAGACCTGCACAGCAGCGAGTAGGGCCGCCATGGCGCCCACCGAACTCCTGATCTGGCTGCTCGTCATCGTTGCCGGGCTGACGGTCCTCGGTCTGATCAGCTACCTGATCGGCCGACTGGTGCACACCTGCAGGCAGGGACGCGCCGCGTCCGGCCCGCCCGTCAAGGAGTCGCCGGTGACTGTGCTGAAGGTGCGCAAGCTGGGCAGCGCGGAGGAGTCCGACCGTGAACTGGTGCTGCAGTTGCCGGACCGGATGGAGCGCACCATCGTGGCAGACGCGGCCTGGGCGTCCCGGCTGGAGCCCGGCCACCGGGGCACCGCTCGCTGGGTGGGCGGCAGGATGGTGAGTTTCGTCCACGAGACCAAACGCTAGGCTTGCCCGCGTGAGTGACCAGTTCGACGTCGTTGAGCAGCATCAGATCCGCCGCGAGAAGCGCGCCCGGATGATCGGCACTTCGCGAGAACCGTATCCGGTCGACATGTCGCGCACTCACACGCTGGCACAGGTACGGGCGGGTTGGCCAGACCTGGCGGCTGGCGCGGAGACCGACGACATCGTCGAGATCGGCGGCCGGGTGGTCTTCCTGCGCAACACCGGCAAGCTCTGCTT
>CALMKG010000421.1 GCA_937867175.1 uncultured Propionibacterium sp.
CCATGATCGATCCTCCGCCGAACGCGGGGTCGAACGCGGGCAAGACCTTGCCGGCCTTGTAGGCGTCGAACCGGGAGGAGTACTGGTCCATGATGAGCACGGCGCGACGGACCTGCGGAATTCGGGCCAGCCCGTCCCGGAGGGCGGCGATGTTGGGTTCGAAGGCGGCGCGGTAGGCCTCCATCAGCAACCGCCCGGAGCGGCGGGCTGCCTCGATCATGGCCGTGGCCTGCGCCGCGTTCAGCCCCATCGGTTTCTCGACGAGCACGTGCTTGCCGGCCTGCAGCATCTGGATCGCCTGCTCGGCGTGCACCGAGTTGGGGCTCGCCACGTACACCGCGTCGATCGAGTCGTCAGCGGCAAGCGCGGCGAGGTCCCGGTAGACACGCGGGATGCCGTACCGCTCGGCGAAGGCGTCGGCCTCAGCAGGGTTTGGAGTGTGCACTCCGGCCAGTTCGACGCCTGCAACATCGCCGGCGGACTCTGCGAAGAGACCCCCGATGAAGCCTGCGCCGATCATCGCGATGCGTATGGTGTCCATGATTCCTCCTTGGTGTCAGTTTGTCCTTGTGTGCTACGCGGTCAGGCCGCGTGAGTGCGGGTGCCGATGAAGTCGAGTAGTTGCCGGTTGAAGAGTTCGTGCTCGTTCCAGTGGGGGCAATGTCCGCTGTCCGCGAACGTCGTGAGGCTTGCCTGCGGTGCCGTCTCGGCGAACCACGTCATCGACTCGTGGGGGTACGACGGCGAGTGCGCGCCGGTGGCGACCCAGGTTGGGACGCTGATGCGTGCGACGACGTCTCGCCAGTCGGAGACGAAGTGGTCGAGCTTCAACGCCATGAGCGGGCTGGTGATGAAGTCCCCGATGCCTCCAGCGGCCGCCACCATCGCCCGCACGTCGGCGGGCTTGGCGGGTTCGCGGCCGGGATCGCCCCACGGCTCGCGACCGGTGACCTGCAGCGGGATCTTCTCCCAGGTCACTCCACGAACGCCCAGTTGCCATTCGTCGTCGTTCACGATCCGCGGCGACTGGTCGATGGCAACGAACTTCGCGATCCCAGCGCAGCCGAACAGGTCGATGTAGGCCAAGGCGACCGACACCCCCATCGAGTGCCCGACCAGCACCGCGTCGCGCAACTGCTCTTGCTCGATGAGTTCCCCGATATCCATTCCGAGTCGCGAGATTCGCTGACCGAATTCCGGGCTTTCGGAGTCCCCGTGGAACCGGAGATCGACCGCGAGGACGCGGAATCCCGCCTCGACCAGGACGTCCTCCTGGAACGCCCAATGCCGCCGGTTACAGCCGAAGCCGGCCAAGAGGACGACGGGCTGGCCGGCGCCACGGTCGGAGTAGCTGATGGTCGCTCCGTCGGAGGTGACGAGTCGTTTCGAGGAATCGGTACTGGTGGTCACTTCTTGTTTCCCTTCTTGGATTGGTTCTTTCACGAAGTCGCGATTCGGTCACGTCCCGCTGAGCAGCAGGGTGACAGTCAGCAGCACGGGTATCGACCCGAGGGTCGTCACCAGCGCGGTGTCTCGGGCCAGGATCTCGCCGCGCTGGTGTCTCTGCGCGATGGCCAGCACATTCTGTGCGGTCGGAAGCGCGGCGAGAACGGTCACCGCGAGCAGTTGTTTGGGTTCCATCGCGAAGACGAACCGCCCGAGCACCCAGGCGGCCACCGGCATGAAGGCGAGCTTGAGAGCAGTGGCCAAGATCACATCGCGGCGCCCGGTCCCGGGCGCAAGCGGCCGTTGCCCGGACAGCGACATCCCGAACGTGAGGAGCATGATGGGGACGGCTGCCTCACCGACGAGGCGGAACGGGTCGACCACGAACTTCGGGACTGGGATTCCGAGCGCGGCTACGGTGACGCCGACCACCGTCGCGATCAGGACGGGGTTGACCATCGCCTGTGCGATCACACGTCGCGAGGAACGTGCCGCGTCGGCGGTGGCGATGTCCAGCGCGACGAGTGCGAGCGGGGTGAACACCGCCGCTTGTAGCACCAGGACCGGGGCAGCGTAGGCGGCGCTCCCCAGCACATACATCGAAACCGGGATGCCGATGTTCCCGGTGTTGGCGAACGACGCCGCGAACGATCCGATGATCGTCTCTGGCGCGTCTCGCTTCCACAACCATCCGGCAACGAGAAGGTAACAGCCGATCGTGAGGACAGCCGCGAGGAGCGACACCACGAGCAGGGACGAGAAGAGCTGTCCGATGTCCGCCTCGAGCAGCATGGTCACCAGCAGGCAGGGGATCATGACGAACATCACCAACCGAGACAGGTCGTTCTCGGCCCGGGCGCTGACCAGACCCAGACGGCCGACCCCGTAACCGATGGCGATGATTACGCCGATGACGGCGAATCCCTGCAGGGCCCCGGTCATGCGCACGGCTCGCCGCCGAGGACGGCCAGTCCCGAGTCACCGAGATGGTCCGCCCCCCTGTTCTCGGCCGCACCGGAGTGGGACGCCAGGCGCACCCGGTCGGGCAGCGTTACCACCACCGCCCGCTTGGTGGGACTCATTGCACCTTGAATCCTCTGTTTCATGACTGGTGCCGCCTAGTTCCTGTCCGCACCGGGTGCCTTCGGCGTTGCCCGCCGCCTTTCATGTCCTCAGCGTCCACTAGCGGCCAGGCCATCCCGTCCGGGAGTGTCGCTCCCGCTTCTGCCGGTGGGGATCGACAGCGGGGCGCCGTTGACGCCGACGTAGGTGCAGACGACTTCGGCGGCGTCGTTGTCGGTGTAGCCGCGGTGTTCGTCACCGACGGACTCGGCGAACGCGTCGCCGGCATGGAACACCTGCTGGGTGCCGTCGATGCTTTGCAGTGTGAGGGAGCCTGAGATTACGAAGGCGGTGCTCGGAATGACGTGGGTGTGCCAAGGCAGCGAGCTGTGAGCCGGGATGCTGTAGCGCACAACGCTCAGCTGAGTGGTGCCTTGGGGATAGCCCTGGTACGGCTTGTTGTTCCATGATGTGCCGGTCTGCAGCGTGATGGTGATCGTCGGAGCTGTGGGCTGGGACGGCACGTGCGATCCAGGGTGCGTGCTGGGCTTCGGTTCGTTCGGCGTTTTGGTCATGGGAACCACCTTCGATGTTGGCAGCGGAAAGAGGAACGAGGAAAGCGAAGGCCGCTCAGGCGCTTCAGCCTGGCAGGATAGCTGTGCTGCCCGCAGGTTGAAGGCGCCGGTGAGGCCACAGGTTCAGCGAGCGGCCTCAATGTCGGCGAGCATCTGGACGCGTCCAGCGTGGCGTCCGCCTTCGAACTGGCCGGTGATCCAGGCGTCTACGATCATGGTCGCCAGGCCGGGGCCGACGACGCGGGAGCCGAAGGCGAGCACGTTGGTGTTGTTGTGTTGCCGGGACAGCAGCGCGGAATAGGGCTCGGAGCAGCAGACGCAGCGAGCGCCTTTGACTTTGTTGGCAGCGATGGAGATGCCCACCCCAGAGCCGCAGATGACGATGCCGCGGTCGGCTTGGCCGGCGACCACGGCCTCGGCGACGGCGCGTCCGTAGAGGGGGTAGTCGGTGCGTTGGTCGTTGTGGTGGCCCAAGTCGGTCACTTCATGGCCTTGGGCTTCGAGGTGAGCCTTGACCTGGAGTTTGAGGTCGTAGGCGACGTGGTCGTTACCGATGGCAATGCGCATTTCTGTTCCTTACTGAGTCGAGGGCGGTGCGGTAGTCGCCATGCCCGAAGAGGGTGGAGGTGCCGAGGATGAAGGTGTTGGCGCCCATGGCCGAGAGGGCGCGGATGCGCTCGGGGCTGATTGCGCCGTCCACGCCGATGGAGATGTCGCGGTCACCTCGAAGTTCAACGATGGTGGTGATCTTGGTGTCGACCCAGTCGAGGTACTTCTGGCCGGCGAAGCCGGGATTGACAGTCATGATCAGAATGTGGTCGATGATGTCTAGGATCGGGATGAGCGCCTGGGCGGGGGTGCCGGGGTTAAGTGCGACGCCCGGCTCGACGCCGGCGTCCTTCATGGTCGAGATGACGCGGGCGATGTGTGGGGTGGCTTCCAGGTGTACGTGCATGATATCGGCGCCGGCCTTGGCGAACACCTTGACCGCGAGGTCGGGGTTGCTGACCATGAGATGGCAGTCGATCTTCTTGGTGGTCGTGGCGCGGACGGCTGCGACGTCGTGGAGTCCCATCGCGTAGTTGGGGACGAAGACTCCGTCCATCACGTCGAGGTGGAACTGATCGGCCCCGGCGGAATCGAGGCGGCGGACGTCCTCGGCGAGCGATTGGAAGTCGCCGCACATCAGGGACGGCGCCAGCGTAAGGGTGTGCTGGGTCATGATTCTCCTCGGGTGTACCGGGTTGCGTAGAGGGTGCGGTGGTCCGCGTGGTGGTGGTTCGGGTTGGCTGGTTCGCGTGGTCAGAGCGGCGCTCGGGCCACCCGCTGGGGTCAGGTCGCTTCGCCCTCGAGATCGGCGATCAGTCTCGCCACATGCAGGGTGAGGTAGGCGACCTCTTCGGCGGTGAGTTGGACGGGGTTGCCGAGTTCGATGAGCAGGGCGACCTTCTTCGCGACGGACGCCGCCAGCGGGTGCGCATTGGTGATGCCGTGGAGTAGTTCGGTGGGCATGGTCTGCAGCTGGGTGCCGGAGTTCAGCCGGACGAACAGATAACGCAGGTGGGTGACGAAGCGGGCTGCGCTCATGGACTTCCTGGTCGACGGGCCTACCTAGCGTGGTCTGGACGAGTTCGAAGACGCGCTGGATGGTTCGGGGCATCGCGAAAGCCCGTTCCATCCCCTCACCGCTGAACTGGGCGTTCACGAAGTGCATTGCGAACGCGACGGCCTCATCTGATGGCAGCGCACAGCGCAGCCGGGCGTTGATGAGGCGGACGGCCTGGCGGCCGAGCGCCGCTTCCTTGGGGTAGAGGGTCTGGATCTCCCACCGCAGCGGATGTTCCATGTGGATACCCTGCTCGGCGCGGCGGATGGCGAAGTTCAGGTGGTCCGCAATCGGCAACAGCAGAGCCTGGCCACCCTCGACCCCCAGTTCGGCGATCGCCAGGTCGGTGATCTCGGCAGCCAGCCGGACGTGTTCAAGCGGGATCTCTTGCAGCATCTGGACGAGTTGCCCCAGCGCTTCCCTGGTGCGCGGGATGAAGGTCTGCTCGATCAGCGACTCATCAATCTCCTCGCCCTGACGCTTGCGGTAGCCCACGCCCCTGCCCACCACGATCGCCGGCGAGCCGTCGGGCAGCAGGGTCCGGACCGAGTTGTTGTTCAGGATTGTCCGGATCAGCATCGTTCACCTCCTCGCGTCGTTGTTTGCCATCGTCCCCCCTTGGTGGGGCGCCGTGGGGTGCCCCACCAAAGGATCGGGTCAGGCGGTGAACGCCAGGACGGGTGTGGCCGGGTCAACCTCGTCGGTGGCGATCGTGGTGATGTCGGTGAACTGGCCGCTGTTGGTACAGACCACGATCGTGGTCGGGTCGTAGCCTGCCGCAGTGATCGCCGCCAGATCAGCGGTCACGAGCGGATCGCCCTTGTGGATCACGTCGCCGCGCTTGCAGTGCAGGGTGAAGTGCTTGCCGCCCAGGTTGACCGTGTCGATGCCGATGTGGATCAGCAACTCGACTCCGTCGGTGGACTTCAGGCCCACCGCGTGTCCGGTGTCCATGGCCACCATGACGGTGCCGTCGAACGGAGCTAGCACTCGACCGTCCGCGGGTCTGATGCCGTAGCCCTTGCCCATGGCGCCGGAGGAAAAGACCGGGTCGTTGACCTGCGACAGCGGGACCACGGTGCCGACCATCGGCGCAACGACCTCAAGGTTGGCCGTCCCGGACTCGAGTCCGGGACGATCGCTGGTGTCGGCGTCCGTACGAGCAGCGGCGGCAGCCGCCGGTTCCTTGAAACCGACCAGGAAGGTGAGGACGAAAGCGATGGCCACGGCGACGCCGCTGCCGATGAGTTGCATCGGGAACGAACCCACATTCATGTACGTGGGCAGTGCGATCAGGCCGGGAAGGGCGAAGGCGTCTTGACCGGAGCCGCCGGCAGCCGCGATGGCGCCGCCGATACCGCCGCCGACGAGGGCGAAGATGAAGGGCCGCTTCAGGGGCAGGTTGACGCCGTAGACGATGGGTTCGGTGATACCGGCGACGAAGCCCGACACGGCGCTAGTGGCGGCGAGTTCCTTGCGCTGCAGGTCGCGGGCACGGAGGGCCACGGCGACCGCGGCACCGGCCTGGGCGAGGTTCGAGGCGAGCAGCGGTCCGGTGAAGAGGGTAAACCCCTGGGTGGAGAAGTCGTTGATGATCAGGGGAAAGAAGACAGTGTGCAGGCCGAACATGACCAGGGCCTGCCAGAAGCCACCCAACAACCCGCCAGCGAGCCAGGGCGCGAAGCCCCACACCATCCCGATGCCTCCGGCGACTCCCTTGGCGATCATCGTGGTCACCGGGCCGATAGTGAGCAAGGTGAGTGGCACCATGACGAGGAACACCAGCAGCGGGACGGAGAAGTTGCGGATCATCCCCGGCAGGACCTTGGTGAGCCACTTCTCGACGTAGCTTTGGAGCCACACCGCCAAGACGATCGGGATGACCGAACTGGTGTAGGAAACCATCGACAGCGGGATGCCGAAGAAGTCCAGGGGCGTCTCCGACGATGCCAGGGCCACGATCGAGGGGTAGACCAGCGCGCCTGCCAGCGCCATCGACGTGATCTGGTTGGTGCCGAAGCGCTTGGCTGCGGTCATTGCGAGGATGATCGGCAGGAAGTAGAAGATCGCGTCCGCCGCAGCCGACAAGACGACGTAACCGGTGGTGTCGGCGGAGATCCAGTGGAAATTGACCGCCAACGCAAGCAGCGCCTTGAGCAGACCGGCACCGGCCAGCGGCCACAGGATCGGCATGAAGATCGCGGAAATGACCGCGACGAAGCGGTTGAACAGGTTCCCGGTGGCCTTCTCCGACGTTCCGGCGTCGCCACCAAGCTTGGTGATGGCGGCGATCTCCTGGAAGACCAGCGGCACGTCGTTGCCGATCACGACCTGGAACTGCCCGCCTGCCTCGACGGTGGTGATGACGCCCTTGGTGGCTTCCACCTTGGCTTTGTCTATCTGGTCCATGTCCTTGATGCGTAACCTCAACCGGGTCGCGCAGTGATTCATCTGGGCGAGGTTGTCCTCGCCGCCGACGCCGTCCCATTCGACGATGGCAAGCTGCGCCAGCCGTTTGATCAGCGCCGTACTGCGCAGGGCGGGTTCGGCTTCTTCCTTCAAGGCTTCGACGCGCGCGGCCATGACAAGGGCGGTGGAAGCCGGACGCACATG
>CALMKG010000422.1 GCA_937867175.1 uncultured Propionibacterium sp.
CAGTGTGCCGTCCATGTCGGCGGCGATCAGCCGGATGTCCGGCGGCGGGTCGAAGATGGGTGGCTGCACGCTGCCACTGTAGTCAAAGCGGCCAAGCGTCCACGGCGTCTACTCAGCCGATCAGCACTACACCAGTCAAGGCCACCATCGAAACGATCAGTGTTGCCACCAGCCCCAGCAGAAGCGGACGCCAGCCCACGTTGCGCAGTCCGCGCAGTTGCATGCCGAGCCCGAGCGCGGCCATCGCCATCGCCAAAGCTGCGGTCTGGATGATCTTGGCCACGGCAAGGACTGGCGCGGGCAACTGGATGAGGGAGCCCAGCACGACCATCGCCAGGAAGCCGAGCACGAAGCCGGGCACCAGCGCCGGGCGGCGCGTGGGCTGAGTGTCGGCCGGGGCAGTGCGACGCAGCGCCAGCCCGTAACCGGCGACCACGCCAGCCAAGCAGGCCACCCGGGCCAGTTTGACCGGCACCGCGACGGCGAGCGCGTCGGCGCCGATGGTGGCGGCTGCCGCCACCACTTGTGCCACCTCGTGGATGCTCGCCCCGGCCCAAGTGGCGGCAGAGGTGGCGTCCAGGCCGATCAAGGCGGCCGCCGCCGGCACCACGGGGATTGCGATGGTGCCGAACAGGACCACCATCATCAGTGCCGTCCCGGTCTCCTCCTCATCTGCCCCGACCACGTCCTTGGCCCCGGCCACGGCCGCAGCGCCACAGATCGAGAAACCGCAGGCCACCAGCGCGGTCAGCCGGAGCGGTACCCTCAGGAGCCGCCCCATCGCTAGGGTGCTCAGCACACCTGAGGTGACAACGACCACTACCAAGACAAGTCGTTGCCATCCCAGGCCCGCCAAGGTCGAGAGAGTGATCTGCAGACCGAGCAGGACGATGCCCAGGCGGAGCAGCTGCTTCGACGCGAAGGACAGCCCGGGCCGCCAGACTGCCGGAATGGGGCGCACATTGCCGACCACGGCACCAACCACGATGGCGAGCAGCAGGGCGCTCAGCAACGGTTGCCACTGGTTGATCGCCAGCGCGAGCGTGGTGATGGCCGCGGCCACCGCCAAACCCGGCAGCAGGCTCGAACGGTTCGGGGGGCCGGGCCTGACCGGAGCTGGGTTGCCGACGGCGGGGGAGGTGACGGCGGAGGGTCGTAGATCTGGGAGCACGATTCCATCCTCCGCTTGCAGACTTCGGCGGAGAAGGTCATCTTCGACATGGCGGTCATATCATTTCGATATGTCCTGGCCTGATCTGGCAGCTCTCGAGCTGCTCGCGCTGACCGCAGAACAGGGGAGCTTGAGCCGCGCTGCCGCCGCCTGCGGCGTCGCGCAGCCCAACGCCTCGCGCACGATCGCCCGGTTGGAACGGCAGTTGGGCCAGGCGCTGATCGTACGGACGACGACCGGTTCTCGGCTGACCCCTACAGGCGCGCTCATCGTCCGGTGGGCTGAGCCGCTGCTGAAGACGGGGGCGGAGTTCGCGTCAGCCGTGGCGGCATTGCGACACGACCATGCCCATGAACTGTCGATTCTCGCCTCGCAAACGGTCGCCGAATGTTGGGCGCCTGCCTGGCTGGCCGGATTCCATCGGGTGCGAGGTGACACAGCGGTGAAGATGACCGTGCACAACTCGTCACAGATCATGGACATGCTGCTGAACGGCGACGACCGACTAGGCCTGATCGAATCGCCCACGGTGAGGCAAGGGCTGACAGCGGTCCCGATCGGACGTGACCAGTTGGTGGTGATCGTGCGGGCTGACCACCCGTGGACGCGGCGACGCCGACCCCTTGAGTTGCGCGATCTGGCGCGCACCCCGCTGGTGGTTCGCGAGGAAGGTTCGGGCACCAGAGAGGTGCTCAGCCTTGCCGTGCGTGAGTTCGAGCCAGTGGAACCGGGATTGGTGGTCAGCAGCAATGCCGGCGTGTTGGGCAGCGTCATCGCCGGCGTGGGGCCAGCAGTGATGAGCGAGCGGCCGGTGGCCTCCGCTGTGGCGGCAGGCCACGTCAAACAAGTACCGATCCGGGAGCCGGAGCGGCTCCAGCGAACGCTGCACGCGGTTTGGCCGTCCGGCGAACCGTTGCTCGGTGCGGCGGCGGATCTGCTGGAGGCGATCCTCGGGTTCGCGCCGATCGG